>NZ_JBWPWE010000021.1:0-7286 GCF_056590475.1 Anaerococcus sp. C0059F3 | reverse complement strand
GCCCCAATAGGGGCGTGCCGGTATTCGCGCCTTATAGGCGCTGCACAAACTACCAGCTAAGCTGGTAGTTTTGATTTGGATAAAAAAGTATAATAACCTTAAGAAAGTGAGGAGAAATGGATTTAAGAAATTTACAAATTTTTAAAAACTTGACAGACCAAGATCTTGACCTTATCAAGTCTAAGACAGAATTTATAGAAAAACCCTACTCCAAGGGCGAGTATATTTTTAGGACTGGCGATACTGGAGCTGACTTATTTTATTTAATAGAAGGCAGCCTTAATGTCTACCAGATAGATTCAAATGGCAAGAGATTTATCTTCCAAAACTTCAATAAACCAACACTTTTTGGCGAAGTCTACGCCTACTTAGGCGAGCCCTTTGACTTTGACTGCGAATGCGCAAGAGACTCTAAAATTCTTATCATAAAAGATTTTAGGAAAATCTTTGAAGTACCATGCCCAGAAAACTTTTTAAGGTCCTATATAAAATTTTTATCCAAAAAGTGCCTGGCCCTATCAAAGAAAAACCAAATCACCTCCCAAGCAAGCCTAAGACAAAAAATAGGTAAATACCTACTAGAAAACGAAAAAGACGGCAAAATCAACCTCACAATGAAAAGAGAAGACCTAGCCGACTACCTCTCCACCACAAGGCCCAGCCTATCAAGAGAACTATCAAAAATGACAGATGAAGGAATAATAAAAGCCGGTGGAGATTATATTGAGATTTTGGATAGGGATGGGATCCAGTTTTAGTTTTAGGTGATAGTTATAATTTGAAATTACAGCAAATGTATGACTATGTTTTGCTTTTAAGTATGCGTAGGAGGCAAAAGCAAAATTAATTACTAAATTTTGTAAAGAACGTAATCTTTTTCATCCAGTTGCTCCTACTCGTCGCAACTTGTCCTCCACTAGCCGGACGGGCTTTCTCAAAATTACATAAGGTTTCTCATTAATTTTCCTGCGGACATTGTCCTTGTAAAATTATGAGAACCGTTCAAATTTTGCTCACAAAATTTGCCCTACCATTACGAAACGAGGACTAGGTTCGAAAATTTGCTTAAAGGATTTATTTTGCTTATATTATAGAGTAATACTTATCTAGCAATGTTTGGCAAAGCCAAACTAGCCAAGCAAACCTCAAACTACAAAACCAGTTCTTCCATCTATCAAGAAAGATTTTTAATCTAGGTCAGCGTTAAAAAATCGCACTGTCTGAGCGTAGCGAGTTTGCGATTTTTAGCTGACCGACGATTAGAAATCTGTTAGGAAAAACGAAAACTAATACAAAGCTATCCGCTCTACTAATAAAAGCTTGCCGAAAGGCAAGCTTCATTATCCGCCCTCCGCTTAAGGAGCCGCTCGGGGGTGTAGCCGAGAGGGGTTTAAGGGGAGGCAGGTGAGGGACCCTGCGGAAGGTCCCTTGGGCCTCCCCTTATTACGAAGATTCAACTGTAAAAAGAATAATTCTTTAAAATACAAAAATAAATTATAAATTAAATACTTTTATAAAATATTTTCCAAAAATATTTTCCCGCAAAAAAAAGACAAGCCTTAATTGACTTGTCTTTTTAAATTATAATTGTTTATAATTGTAAATAATCTATATTAGACTATTTTACGATTTTAGAAACAACTCCTGATGCTACTGTTCTACCACCTTCACGTACAGCGAATCTTAGTCCTTCTTCTAGGGCGATTGGCTTTTGAAGTGTGATCTTGAATGTTGCGTTGTCTCCTGGCATTACCATTTCTACTCCGTCTTCTAGTTGGATGTCACCTGTAACATCTGTTGTTCTGAAGAAGAATTGTGGTCTGTAGCCTGAGAAGAATGGAGTATGACGTCCACCTTCTTCTTTGGTTAGTACGTATACTTGACCTTCGAATTCTGTGTGTGGGTGTACTGAACCTGGTTTTGCTAGTACTTGTCCTCTTGAGATTTCGTTTCTTTGAACGCCTCTTAAAAGAACTCCTACGTTGTCGCCTGATTCAGCTTGTTCTAGTTGTTTGTGGAACATTTCTACACCTGTTACTACGGCTTGAGATGTCTTTTCTGTTAGGCCTACGATTTCTACTGTGTCGCCTACTTTTAATGTTCCTTTTTCTACTCTTCCTGTTGCTACTGTTCCACGTCCTGAGATTGTCATTACGTCTTCTACTGGCATTAGGAATGGTTGGTCGTTGTCTCTTTCTGGGATGTCGAAGTATTCATCTACGGCGTCCATTAGTTCTAGGATTTTGTCTGACCATGGACCTTCTCCACCTTCTTCTAGTGATTTTAATGCTGATCCTACTACTACTGGGCAGTTGTCGCCGTCGAAGTCGTATTCGTTTAGTAGGTCTCTTACTTCCATTTCTACTAGTTCGATTAGTTCTGGGTCATCAACTTGGTCTTCTTTGTTTAAGAATACTGCGATTTTTGGTATACCTACCTGTCTTGCTAGTAGGATGTGTTCTCTTGTTTGTGGCATTGGACCGTCTGCTGCAGATACTACGATGATTGCACCGTCCATTTGTGCTGCACCTGTGATCATGTTTTTAACGTAGTCAGCGTGGCCTGGAGCGTCGATGTGTGCGTAGTGTCTTTTTTGTGTTTCGTATTCTACTACAGATGTGTTGATTGTGATTCCACGTTCTCTTTCTTCTGGAGCTTTATCGATGTGTTCGTAATCGATGTATTCACCTGTGCCGTATTTTTTGTTTAGGGCTTGTGTGATTGCTGCTGTTGTTGTTGTTTTACCGTGGTCTACGTGGCCGATGGTACCAATATTAATATGTGGTTTGCTTCTTTCAAATGTTTGTTTGCTCATTTTTTCTCTCCTATATTAATTATTTGTTAATTACTTCATCTCTTACAGATGCTGGAACTTCTGCGTAATGGTCAAAGCTCATTGAGTATGTTGCTCTACCTTGAGTCTTACTTCTTAGGTCTGTTGCGTATCCGAACATTTCAGATAATGGAATGAATGCGTCTAGTACGTGGATACCGTCTTTTGGATTCATACCGTCTATCTTTCCTCTTCTTGATGATACGTCACCCATTACATCTCCAAGATACTCGTCTGGAGTTGTAATTTCAACTTTTTCGATTGGTTCTAGTAGGACTGGGCCTGCTTTTTGTACAGCGTTCTTGAATCCGATTGAACCTGCTACGTGGAAGGCTACTTCTGATGAGTCGACTTCGTGGTAAGATCCGTCGAATAGGGTTACATGAACGTCTACCATTGGGTAACCGCCAAGTACACCTGCTGCTGCAGCTTCCTTAACACCTTCTTCAACTGGTCTGATGTATTCTTTTGGTACTGCACCACCAACGATTTTGGATTCGAATGTGATTCCTGATCCTTCTTCGCCTGGTTCAACCTTAAGCATAACATCACCGTATTGTCCAGAACCACCTGATTGTCTTACAAACTTACCTTGAGCTTCAGCTTCTTTAGTAATTGATTCTCTGTAAGCAACTTGTGGGTTACCAATGTTTGCTTCTACTTTGAATTCTCTTAGTAGTCTGTCTACGATGATTTCAAGGTGAAGCTCGCCCATTCCTGAGATAATTGTTTGACCTGTTTCTTCATCTGATCTTGTTTGGAAGGTTGGATCTTCTTCAGCAAGTTTTTGAAGACCGATGATCATCTTATCTTGGGATGCTCTTGTTTTTGGTTCGATTGCTACTGAGATTACTGGATCTGGGAATTCCATTTGTTCTAGGATAATTTGATTATCTTGGTCACATAGGGAATCACCTGTTGTTGTATCTTTAAGACCTAATAGAGCAACGATATCTCCAGCGTATCCTTTTTCGATTTCTTCTTGCTTATTAGAGTGCATTTGCATGATACGTCCAACTCTTTCTCTCTTGCCTTTTGTGGCATTGTAGATATATGAACCAGATTCGATTGTACCTGAGTAAATTCTAACGTAGATTAACTTTCCTACATATGGGTCAGTTACTACTTTGAATGCTAGGGCTGCTGTTGGCTCATCATCTCCAGGATGTCTTTCGATTACAACATCTGGGTCTTTAGGGTCAACACCCTCTATAGCTGGTACATCTACTGGGCTTGGCATGTAATCTATAATTGCATCTAGTAGTGGTTGAACTCCCTTGTTTTTGTAGGCAGAACCTAGTAAACATGGGAATATTTTTTGTGCTATAGTTGCTTTTCTGATAGCTGATTTGATTTCATCTTCTGTAACTTCTTCACCTTCAAGGTATTTCATCATGATTGTATCATCAACTTCTGATAATTCTTCAAGAAGGTTGTTTCTGTATTCTTCAGCTTGTTCTTTTAGTTCAGCTGGGATTTCAGAATATTTTGGATGTGCTCCAAGGTCTTCAGATGAATATGTTACTGCTTGCATAGTTACAAGGTCTACAGCACCTTCAAAGCTTTGTTCAGCTCCTATTGGAATTTCAAGTGGAACTGCGTTTGCTTTTAATTTATCTTTAATTGTATCTACTGCCATGAAGAAGTCTGCACCTGTAGCATCCATTTTGTTGATAAAACAAATTCTTGGGATGTTGTATTTGTCAGCTTGTCTCCAAACAGTTTCTGATTGTGGTTCTACACCACTTTTAGCATCGAATAGGGCTACAGCTGAGTCTAGTACTCTTAGAGATCTTTCAACCTCTACAGTAAAGTCAACGTGGCCTGGTGTATCGATAATATTAATTCTATGGTTTTTCCAAAATGCTGTTGTTGCAGCAGATCCTATTGTGATACCACGTTCTTTTTCTTGTTCCATGGAATCCATTACTGCTGTTCCATCGTGGGTATCTCCGATTTTATAAATTTTACCAGTGTAGTATAGGATTCTTTCTGTACAGGTAGTTTTACCTGCGTCTATGTGGGCCATAATTCCTATATTTCTGGTATCTTTAAGTGCAACCTGTCTAGGCATCTATCCCCCTAACTAATATCTAAAGTGCGCGAAAGCCTTATTAGCTTCTGCTGCCCTATGCATCTCTTCTTTTCTTCTTACTGCGGCACCCGCATTGTTTGATGCATCGATAATTTCTTTAGAAAGTCTTTCAACCATAGTTTTTTCGCCTCTTTGACGAGCGAAGTTTACTAACCATCTTAGGGCTAGTGTTTGTCTTCTTTCTGGTCTAACTTCCATTGGTACTTGGTAGTTTGCACCACCGATTCTTCTTGCCTTAACTTCTAGAGTTGGCATTATGTTTTCCATTGCTTGGTGGAAAACTTCAATAGCGTCTTCGCCTTTGGTTTCTTGTACTATATCAAAAGCTTCATAAACTATTTTTGTAGCAATGCCTTTTTTGCCGTCAAGCATAACATTGTTGATAAGCTTTGTTACCACTCTATCGTTATACTTGGCATCAGGCATTACCTCTCTTTTTGGTATATGTCCTTTTCTTGACACTTTTCTTCCCTCCTTTACCAATTATGTGTAATATCTTGAGTACTCGGTCATAGCCGTTAAGTGTGCACATATACCTTTATTTTAATAGGCACATTATGCACTTATTTTCAACTAATTACTAGCCTCTTTTTGCTCCGTATTTAGATCTACCTTGTTTTCTTCCATCAACACCTGCAGTATCAAGTGTACCTCTGATGATATGGTATCTAACACCTGGAAGGTCCTTTACCCTACCACCTCTAATTAGTACAACACTGTGTTCTTGTAGGTTGTGTCCAATTCCTGGAATGTATGAAAGCACTTCAGCACCATTTGTAAGTCTGACTCTCGCGATTTTTCTTAGAGCTGAGTTTGGCTTTTTAGGTGTAACTGTTCTAACAGATGTACAAACTCCACGTTTTTGTGGTGATTGGTTAGGTGTTATTCTACTCTTAAGAGTGTTGTAGTTATAACCTAAAGCTGGTGTATCTGATTTAGATTTTTCGCTTTTTCTACCTTTTCTAACAAGTTGATTAATTGTTGGCATAATGCACCTCCTATTCTTTAAAATTTAATAAATTGGCAAACTTCTGCCAATCCTTAAATATTTTACACGGCTTCTGCCCCTTTGTCAAGTAATTTACTTATTTCTATGAAGATTTCTCAATCTAGGTGATAAAAACAAATAATTTCATTAATGATATTAATTTTCAAATAATTTTTACCGCCCAATATTTTTTATAAAAATTAGCAAAATAATATTTATATCAAGATATATTGGGTATAATATTAGTGTTAAATGTTTTTTTAAAGGAGATATAATTTATGAATATTACATTTGCAGGAAACAAAGTAAACTTATTAGGAAAAGAAGTAAAAGTTGGTGACAAGGCCCCAAATTTCACAGCTAGCAAAAACGACCTATCAGATTTTAATCTTGATGATCTAAAGGGAAAGGTAGTTGTAATCTCAGTTGCCCCATCACTTGACACTAGCGTTTGTGCCTTCCAAGCAAAAAGATTTAACAAGGAAGCAAGCGAACTTTCAGATGACGTTGCTATAGTAAATATCACTCTTGACCTACCATTTGCTCAAAAAAGATTCTGCGATGCTTATGAAATAGGAAACACAGTCACAGTTTCAGACTACAAAAACAGGGAATTCGGTGAAAAATACGGCTTTTTAATCGATGAATTAAAACTTCTTACAAGAGGAATCGTTGTAATCGACAAAGAAGGAACAGTTCAATACGTAGAATACGTTCCAGAAGTAACCAACGAAGTAAACTTCGACGCTGCCCTAGAAGCAGTTAAAAAGTTAGTTTAGGATTTTCTGACCAATAGAAAGGATTTTTATGGATTACAAAAAATTTGGAAACAAGATAGTCGCAAGGTTTGACAGGGGTGAAGAAATTCACGAAGCCCTTAAAACCCTCGCCCTCAAAGAAGACATAAAACTCGCATCCATATCCGCCATTGGCGCCACAGATGACTTTACTATTGGTGTTTATAAGGTTGATGATAAGTCCTATACAGAAAAAAATTTTAAGGGCGTGTTTGAAATCCTCGGTATAAATGGAACTATAACCACCAAGGAAGGAAAATACTATCCCCACCTCCACATATCCGCATCTGACCATGAAGGAAACGGACTTGGCGGACACCTAATTTCCGCCCATATAAGCGTGACTTGTGAAATGGTCATAGATATAATCGACGGTTGGGTTGGTAGAAAAATGGACGAAGACATAGGAATCAACCTACTTGATTTTAATTAAAATTTTTTTGAAAATGAAAGACCCTAGCAGCTGGTATTGAACTGACCCCCAAAAGTTAGACCAAAAAACTAACTAAAGGAGGTCAGTTTTTAAATGGCAAAATATAGTACAGAATTCAAAATGAAAGTAGTAAAAGAATA
>NZ_JBWPWE010000024.1:0-1772 GCF_056590475.1 Anaerococcus sp. C0059F3 | reverse complement strand
AAAAACAGCATACGAAAGTATGAACCTGGTTAATCAAAGTATTATCTAAGAAAAAACTTTATGTCTAGATTTAATTTCTCTATCAGTGGTAGAGGAGCGTTGTATTAGGGAAGAAGCAGAAGCGAAAGCAAAGGTGGACTTAATACAAGTGAGAATGCTGGCATGAGTAGCGAGAAGGAGAGTGAGAATCTCTCCCGTCGAAACCCTAAGGATTCCTGAGCAAGGCTCGTCCACTCAGGGTAAGTCGGGACCTAAGCCAAGGCCGAAAGGCGTAGGCGATGGACAACAGGTTTAAATTCCTGTACCGCTTAAAGTCGCTATTAGAGATGTGATGACGCAAGAGGATAAGCTAAGCTAGCTGATGGATGCTAGTCTAAGAGTCAAGGCCAGTGTGTAGGCAAATCCGCACACTATTAAGGCTGAGGCTTGATAGGTATCGAAAACATAAGTAGAGAAGTAGCCGATTTCAAATTGCCAAGAAAAGTCACTATCGAGACCAAAGCGCCCGTACCCGAAACCGACACAGGTAGGGAGGTAGAGAATACCAAGACGCGCGGAAGAACCTTTGTTAAGGAACTCGGCAAAATGTCCCCGTAACTTCGGGAGAAGGGGAGCCATAGCGATATGGCCACAGAAACCAGGCCCAAGCGACTGTTTACCAAAAACACAAGTTTCTGCAAAATCGTAAGATGAAGTATAGGAGCTGACACCTGCCCGGTGCTGGAAGGTTAAGGAGACGGCTTAGCGCAAGCGAAGGCTCGAACTTAAGCCCCAGTAAACGGCGGCCGTAACTATAACGGTCCTAAGGTAGCGAAATTCCTTGTCGGGTAAGTTCCGACCCGCACGAAAGGTGTAACGATTTGGGCACTGTCTCAACAAAGGATCCGGTGAAATTGTAGTAGTCGTGAAGATGCGACTTACCCACGCTAGGACGGAAAGACCCCGTGGAGCTTTACTGTAGGCTGATATTGGACTTTGAGATTAGATATACAGGATAGTTGGGAGACAATGAAGCATGTACGCCAGTATGTGCAGAGTCACCCTTGGGATACCAACTTTCTAATATTAAAGTTCTAACATTGACCCTTGAATCAGGGCAATGGACATTGTCAGTTGGGCAGTTTGACTGGGGCGGTCGCCTCCCAAAAAGTAACGGAGGCGTTCAAAGGTTCGCTCAGAATGGACGGAAACCATTCGAAGAGTACAAAGGCAAAAGCGAGCTTAACTGCAAAACCTACAAGTTGCGCAGAGTAGAAATACGGACTTAGTGATCCGGTGGCACCGCATGGAAGGGCCATCGCTCAACGGATAAAAGCTACCCCGGGGATAACAGGCTTATCTCCCCCAAGAGTCCACATCGACGGGGAGGTTTGGCACCTCGATGTCGGCTCGTCTCATCCTGGGGCTGAAGTAGGTCCCAAGGGTTGGGCTGTTCGCCCATTAAAGAGGCACGCGAGCTGGGTTCAGAACGTCGTGAGACAGTTCGGTCCCTATCCAGCGTGGGCGTAAGAAATTTGAGAGGATCTGTCCCTAGTACGAGAGGACCGGGATGGACACACCTATGGTGTACCAGTTGTAAAGCCATTTGCATAGCTGGGTAGCTACGTGTGGAAACGATAAGTACTGAAAGCATCTAAGTACGAAACAGACCTCAAGATAAGATTTCTCAGAGTACGTAAAGAAAATACGTTTGATAGGTCCAAGGTGTAAGTGCAGTAATGTATTAAGCTAATGGATACTAAACTTTACATCTTGACTGGAAATATTGTTTG
>NZ_JBWPWE010000023.1:0-1804 GCF_056590475.1 Anaerococcus sp. C0059F3 | reverse complement strand
CCCCATATTTTCCCAAAAAAATAAGCACTTCTCAGGGAAATGCTTGGTGGGGCTTCAGGGACTCGAACCCTGGACCTCATAAAGGCCCCTTGATTTGGGGCCTTTATGGCGAAAACATAGGGCGGTAGCCCGAAAGAGTCTGCGTTAGCAGACGAGTTTTCGCTCGGTTATAATAACCGGTAGGTCCGCCCCCATATTTTCCCAAAAAAATAAGCACTTCTCAGGGAAATGCTTGGTGGGGCTTCAGGGACTCGAACCCTGGACCTACCGGTTATGAGCCGGGCGCTCTAACCGACTGAGCTAAAGCCCCATATAACTGGTATGTATTTATTTTTAAAAATAAATTAAGCCTTAAAGGCTTGTAAAGTGAGATATGGTGGACCTGAGTAGACTCGAACTACCGACCTCACGCTTATCAGGCGTGCGCTCTAACCACCTGAGCTACAGGTCCATAAAAATAAAATATCAAATTTAAAATGGCAGGGGAGACAGGATTTGAACCCGCGACATCCGGTTTTGGAGACCGACGTTCTGCCAGCTGAACTACTCCCCTATATCCATCACCGTTAATTAAAAAGCTTTTAAATTTGGTGCCCAGAGGCGGAATCGAACCACCGACACGGGGATTTTCAGTCCCCTGCTCTACCGACTGAGCTATCTGGGCATATTTGGCGGAGAAGGAGGGATTTGAACCCTCGCATCCCGTAAATTGGGATCTACTCCCTTAGCAGGGGAGCCTCTTCAGCCACTTGAGTACTTCTCCATTTATATAGGTATTTGGCGGAGAGGAAGGGATTCGAACCCTTGTGAGCCAAAGACTCTAACGGTTTTCAAGACCGCCCCGTTATGACCGCTTCGGTACCTCTCCCTATTTATGTAATTAAAGTATTCAAATGGCTTTGCCGTTATCCTTATGGATAATAAAATTAAAATCGTTGAATACTCAACGATATAAACTTTTTAGATAAGACCTAAGAAACTTAGGTCCATCTAAATAATTTTGGTGACCCATCGGAGATTCGAACTCCGGACGCCCTGATTAAAAGTCAGGTGCTCTACCGGCTGAGCTAATGGATCATAATGGCTGGGATAGCAGGACTCGAACCTACGCATACCAGAGTCAAAGTCTGGTGCCTTACCGACTTGGCTATATCCCAACAGTCACGTACTTTTATATTATAACACAACTTTGACAACTTTGCAAGTTTTTTTTTGCGAGTGCCTTTTATTTCTTGGCGCGCCTTCCAGGATTCGAACCTGGGACACACGGATTAGAAGTCCGATGCTCTATCCAGCTGAGCTAAAGGCGCATATCAGATACTCTAACAGCATATTAAGTTTTGATGGAGCGGGTGAAGGGAATCGAACCCTCGCAACCAGCTTGGAAGGCTGGGGCTCTACCACTGAGCTACACCCGCATATGGTGGGGATGAGCGGATTCGAACCACTGAAAGCTAAGCTAACGGATTTACAGTCCGTCCCATTTGGCCAACTCTGGAACATCCCCATATATAATTTTTGGAGCTGATGATAGGACTTGAACCTACAACCTATTGATTACAAATCAATTGCTCTGCCAATTGAGCTACATCAGCACATTGGATCACTATTGCAATCCAAATGGCGACCTGGATGGGAATCGAACCCACGACCTCCGCCGTGACAGGGCGGCATTCTAACCAGCTGAACTACCAGGCCAGATACATGGATTAAAACAACCCATGATGATATTGGTGGAAGTAACAGGGCTCGAACCTGTGACCCCCTGCTTGTAAGGCAGATGCTCTCCCAACTGAGCTATACT
>NZ_JBWPWE010000020.1:0-14018 GCF_056590475.1 Anaerococcus sp. C0059F3 | reverse complement strand
ACTTTGAACAAGTTTCTCTCTTGCCGACATTTAATACTATAACATCCAAAAAGTTCTTTGTCAAATATTTTTTTAAATTTTTCTTTATCTTTTATTCTTTGATATTTACTTTCTATTTTCCTTCTATTATATGTATCTATTAAATGTATTTTTTGTAATTTCTCAAGGCTTTTTTGATTTCCTGGGTATAGGTATATTAGGAGGCGATTATGAATTCTGAACAATTAAAAAGGATGCAAAACGATAAGGGTTTCATTGCTGCCCTTGATCAGAGTGGCGGGTCTACACCTAAGGCTCTTAAGCTTTATGGTGTGAATGAAGATGCCTATAAGAATGATGAGGAGATGTTTGACCTGGTCCATGAAATGAGAAAGAGGATTATCACTAACCCTGCCTTTAATAGGGATAGGATTCTTGGGGCGATTTTGTTTAAGGTTACTATGAATTCTAAGGTTGGCGATAAGTACACAGCTGATTATCTTTGGGAAGACAAGGGTGTGGTTCCTATTCTTAAGGTTGATGAAGGTTTGGCTGAGGAATTAAACGGCGTCCGCCTTATGAAACCTATGCTTCATCTTGACGAGCTTTTGGAGAATGCAAAAGAGAGACATATATTCGGCACAAAGATGCGTTCTGTTATCTATGAATATAACGAAGAGGGTATCAAGGATATAGTTGACCAACAATTTGACTATGCAATGAGGATTTTCGGGGCTGGTTTTGTGCCTATTATTGAGCCAGAAGTTGATATTCACGCCCAAGATAAAGCAAAAATCGAGGAAATCCTTAATATTTATATGGTTGAAGCCCTTAAGGATATACCAGATGATTATAGGTTTATCTTTAAGCTCACCCTTCCAGAGGAGGCCAACCACTATGACGACCTCTTGGATTATCCACAAACTGTAAGGGTTGTAGCCCTTTCTGGCGGATACTCAAGGGATGAAGCCAACGAGAAATTAAAGGCTAACAAAAATGTCATCGCATCTTTCTCTAGGGCCCTTGCCCAAGGCTTAAATATCAACGACACCGAGGAAGAATTTACCGACAAACTTGATAAGTCTATCGAGGCAATTTACCAGGCAAGTATATAAACCTTACATTTTCGATTTTAGAAATAGGTTTTAAAGCGAATTTGTCGTGAAATTTGCTTGTTAATTAATAAGCGCAATTTTATAAAAAATTGTAAAATCGAACAAAAAAACAAACTCCTAACTGAGTCTTTATCAGCTAGGAGTTTTGTTTTTCTTAATCTTCTTCAGGCTCGTAGTTTACAATAGAAACCATCTTGCCTTCCTTATTTTTTATTTTTCTGATTTTTTTGTCGAAATCTAGTCTTTTCATCCAAATAATTTTATCACATCCCAAGCACCTTAATTTAATGTCTGCCCCTAGCCTTTCGATTTGCCAGAGGTTTTCCCCGCAAGGGTGGCCTTTTTTGAGGGTGATTATATCATTTAACTTGTATTTTTTCATTTCCTATCTCCACTTTTTTCGCCCTGATTTCTCTTTTTTCCATCTCTTCCTTAATTAGGACACGTGCCGCCCTTTGGTAGGCCCATTGGTAGCCGTCCTTGGTGGTTGCAATCATCTTTACAATGTAGACAATCGGCTCAAAAGACGAAATTTCAAAGAATTCAAAACCTTCGACTACCTTGCCCTTAAAGTCGGGATCTTTCTTGAGTTTGCTTGCCACGATTTGAACAATTTCCTTAGCTTCCTCAAGGCTTACCTCGTATGGAAGGGAGAAAGTAACCTGAGCTAGGGCCCTTCCCCTGTTGAAATTCTGGACGTTGGCGATTTTTGAATTTGGGATAATGTGTAGGGAACCGTTGAAATCCCTGATGAGGGTGGTCCTTAGGTTTAATTGTTCAACTGTACCCTCGCAACCTGCTGCTATTACCCAATCTCCGACCCTAATTCTGTCGTCAACCACGATGAAAATCCCCATTATAAAGTCCTGGATAATGGTTTGAGATCCAAAGGCGATGGCGATACCACCTATACCAGCTGTTGCGATTAGGGAAGATGTGTTGATTCCAACAGAATCGAGGATGATATTTATTACTATAAAAATAATGGCAAACTTGATTATCGAATACAAAAGCTTGCTTATTGTCTCAATCTTGGCTGGGTTAGCCATTCTGGAAGACTGGTTTTTGTTTAAAAATTTATCTAGGGCCTTTCTGGCAATTCTTATTAGGATAAAGCCAGCTAAGATGGCAAGGCCAATGGTTATGAGTCTTGAAATCAAGACATTTTTCATAAGACTTTTTACCATCTGGTTTTTTTCAAGGTTTTCAAATACTTGGCTTTCTAAATTTTCCATTTATTCTCCAATCTTTTCTTTAATCTTTACGGCAAGATTTTCGTGAAAGTCGCTTGCTAGGTGGACTCCATCTAGGTAATGGCCGGGGATTTCCTCGGCATCGATATAGTCTTTTCCCAAGGTCTTGATTTTTTCCTTAAGGCTAGCGATCTTCTTATTTATCTCTCCATAAACCGGGTAAAATTCCTCTTCTTCAACTAAGGGTGGGCTTATAACGAGGATTTTCCTTGCCTGACCTAGGTCTACTATACTTTTTAGGTTTTTAAAAACCAAATCAACCGAGTAGCCCAACATAAAGTCATTTGTTCCCCCAAAGATAATCAAAAGGTCGGCAGGGTCTGCGATCATAATGTAGTCTTCGTATCTGGCTAGCATTTCCCCACTTGTAAACCCATTTCTGCCAAGGTTTACAACATCAAAACCCGCCTTACTTAGAAAGCGGGTGTATGATCTGTTTTCGACGAGAAAGCCTTCTGTGAAGGAATCTCCCAAACATATTATTTTCATTATTTGACCTTTTTAAGGGCAAGGGCAGTCCTACAAGGAATATAAATCTTGATTCCGTCGTAGTCTGTGCCCGGAAGTTTTTCTGTGTCGTAGACAACTCCATGGCTAATCCTGTCAAAACCGCCAAACCTTGCCTCGTCTGTGTCCATGACTACCTTAAATTCTCCAATGTCGTGGATTGGTAGGTGGAAGGACTCGTAGGAATTGGTTGGGTGGAAGTTGAAAAGATAAACTATATCCTTGTTTCTAAAGGCTATAATTTTCCTGTCATTATCTAACCAGAGCCTATAGGTTTCGTTGCCTAATTGGTGGTTTTCCTTGGCAAAATTTATCATCGCCTCATCAAAATCTGCCAAAAACTTGTATTTCAAATGATCTGCATCTCTAAGTGACCATTGGCGGCGGGCATAGTGGTAAGAATAACCATTGCCTTCCCTTGGAAAATCAATCCATTCAGGGTGGCCAAATTCATTGCCCATAAAGTTTAGGTAGCCATCAGCTCCTTCTGAGATTGTAATCCACCTAATCATCTTGTGGAGAGCTATGGCGCGATCTATCTCAAAGTTGTGGATGTCAATGGCCATAGAATCGTACATCTCAGCGTCAGCTAGCTGGAAGATTGTGGTTTTTGAACCAACTAGGGCCTGGTCGTGGCTTTCTACATAGCCAATTCTCTTTTCGTTTGGCCTGTGGGTTGTAAGTTCATACCACATATTTGAAAGATCCCAATCGTGGTCATCTCTCTTCAAAGTTCTCTCCCAGAAATCTGGCATACCCATGGCAAGCCTGTAATCAAAGCCGATTCCGCCTTGGCTAACAGGTAGGCACATGCCAGGCATACCTGACATATCCTCTGCAATGGTGATGGCCTTTGGTTTGATCTCTCTGATGAGTTCGTTTGCCATTTGCAAATAATTTAGGGCATCTATGTCTGTATTCATAGAAAAATATTTTGCGTAAGAATCGAAGGCCTCTCCACGGCCATGGTCCTTGTAGATCATGGATGTGACCCCATCAAACCTGAATCCGTCAAAGTGGAATTCTTCTAGCCAATATTTCACATTTGAAAGTAGGAAGTGGACAACTCCACCCTTGTGGTAGTCAAAAAGTTTGGAATCCCAGTCTGGGTGGTTGCCTTCAGGACCTGCGTGGAAAAATTGGTAGTCTGTGCCGTCAAATTCATTGATACCTTCGGCTGTATTTTTAACTGAGTGGGAATGGACTAGGTCCATTATCACATTGAGGCCCATTTCATGGGCTGTATTTATAAGGCTTTTGAGATCTCTTGTCTCTCCATACCAAGAAGAAGGGGCAAAAAAGTTTGCCACTTGGTAACCAAAAGATCCGTAGTAAGGGTGTTCGGCTATAGCCATTAGCTGGACTGTGTTGTAGCCGCCTTTTTTAATCCTTGGAAGAACGTATTTTTCAAATTCCTTGTAGGAAGAGACCTTGCCTTCTTCACCTGCCATGCCTATGTGGGCTTCGTAGATCAAAAGGTCTTTGTTTTGGATTTTGAATTTTTGGTCGGTCCACTCAAAGTCCTTGCGTGGATTTTCTAAAATTGCTGCAAAATCAAAGTCTTCATTCCTTTCCACCCTTGTGGCATAGATTGGAATTCTCTCCATAATCTTTCCACCAGCGTCAACTAGGACTTTTAGGCGGGACTTGTGAGGGATGGTCCTAATGCCTTTTACAAAGATTTCCCAGTCCCCTCCGTTAATCTTTGTTAGGGGATGAGAATGTTTGTCCCAATTGTTAAAGTCTCCTATAAGGTAAAGCCCGTCTGCATTTGGGGCCCATTCCCTATAAATCCAGCCTCCGTCAACCTTGTGAAAGCCGTAGTAGTTGTGAGCGTTGGCAAATTCTTTAAGTGATTTACCACCAGCTAAAAAATTCTTTTTTTGCTCTTCTAGCCTATCCATCCTTAGATTTATGTCGTTTTCATAGTCACTTAAGTAAGGGTCTATATCTAGTATTTCCCATTTTGCCATTGCTGCCTCCTGACTTTTAGTCTTCTTTCTTGCTTTCTACAACTTTTTGTGTAATTTCTTTTGGAACTTCTTCGTATCTTACAAAGTCCATTGAGAATGTTCCCCTAGCTGATGTTTGGCTTCTAAGATCGATGGCGTAGGTAAGGACTTCTGCAAGTGGAGCTTCTGCCTTGATAACTTGGCTGCCGTCTGCTTGTGGTTCCATACCTAAAATCCTACCACGTCTCTTGTTCATATCGCCCATTACATCACCCATGTTTGCATCTGGAACGTTGATTTCTAGACTCATAACAGGTTCTAGAAGGATTGGGTCTGCTTCTTCAATACCCTTCTTGAAGGCAATTCTTGCTGCTGTTTTGAAGGCTTGTTCGTTTGAGTCAACTGGGTGGTAAGAACCATCGTATAGTGTTGCCTTAATACCTGTAACCTTGTAGCCTGCAAGTGGGCCTTCTGCTAGGGATTCTTCAAGACCTTTTTCTACTGCTGGGAAATAGTTCTTTGGCACAGCGCCGCCGAATACTTCTTCATCAAAGACAAAGTCTTCTTCGCTTGGTTCAAACCTGATAAATACGTCACCGTATTGGCCTGCACCACCGGATTGCTTCTTATGCTTACCTTGTACGTCTGATTTTCCCTTGATTGTTTCCCTGTAAGGAATCTTATATTCAATAATTTCTGTATTTACAGAATAGTTGTCTTTTAATTTATCCATCAAAACTTCAAGTTGAACATTGCCAAGGCCTGATAATACTTGTTGGCTGGTTTCTCTGTTCATCTCGTTTGCAAAGGTTGGATCTTCTTCATTTAGTTTTTGTAAAGCTTCTGAAATCTTATCTTCATCCGCACGACTAACTGCCTTAATTGCATAGAATAAAACTGGTTTTGGATACTTAATCTGTTTGTATTCGATTTTGTTTTCCTTAGAGCAGAGTGTATCGCCAGTTTGAGTCTTATCAAGCTTAGCAAAGGCACCTATATCGCCCGCAACAACCTTGTCTGTCTTGATTTGTTCATTGCCCCTGAGGAAGAAAAGTGAAGAAATCTTTTCATCAGAATCCTTAGTTGCGTTATAAAGTTTATCGTCTTTGGAAATGGAACCGCTCACTACCTTGAAGATTGAAATCTTGCCAAGGAATGGGTCTGCAAGGGTCTTGAAAACTACAGCTGAGAATGGTGCATCTTCCTTGGTTTCGAAAGCTTGGTAACCTTCTTTAACCCTAAAACCAATGTTTGCAGATTCGTCATCTATAGATGGCATATATTTGCAAATCACATCTAGAAGTGAAGTTAAACCAATCATCTTTTCTGTAGAACCAGCAATTAGTGGAACAACCTTACCTTGAAGGATGGCCTTAGATAGACCTTCTCTGATTTCTTCTTCAGAGAATTCTTCGCCTTCAAAGAATTTTTCCATTAATTCATCATCAGATTCGGCAACAGCTTCTATAACTTGGTTATAAACTTCTTCTACTTCTGCCACTCTGATTTCTGGGATTTCGAGTTCTTTCTTTTCGTTATTTTCATAAGAATAGGCTTTTTTATCCATAACGTCGATAATGCCTTCGAAGTTCTCGCCTTCGCCGAGCATTAGGGTTAGAGGAATGATTTTCTTGCCAAATTCGATATGAAGGTCAGAAACAACCTTGTTAAAATTAGCGTTTTCCTTATCTAGTTTATTAACGAAAATAACAGATGGGAGGTTAATCTTTTGAGTATACTTCCAATATTTTTCTGTACCAACTTCGATTCCCTTTTCACCGTCTATTACAAAAAGTGCACTTTCACAAGCTCTTAGAGCCTGGAGCACTTCGCCTTCAAAGTCAAAAAATCCTGGAGAATCTATGAAATTTAGTTTGAAATCGTTATACTCTATTGGAATTATTGATGTTTGAAGAGAAATATGTCTTTTCTTTTCTTGTTTTTCGTAGTCAGAAATTGTATTGCCATTTTCTGTCCTACCTTTTTTATCTATAACTCCGGTCTTGAATAAAAGGGCTTCAGTAAGTGATGTTTTACCTGCACCCGAATGCCCTACTAAGGCTAAATTCCTGATCTTAGATGTCTTATAATTTTTCATAATATATCTCCTTCTGGACTTAAATCTATTGTTAATTATTTGTCCATTTTTATATTTATAATAATATTATATAATATTTCGCATAAAATTTCTACCCCTACAAGAAAATGTTTTCACTTGTTGGGAAAATAAAACTCCCCTACCGGGAGTTTATTTTTTAAACTTCCTTTTCAAATAGTCCCACACAGTCAAAGACCTCCTTAATTTGTCATCTGGAAGATATTTGTTAAGGGCTCTTAGGATAGCCTTGTTGTCAGGGCTATTAAAGATAAAATCCCCGTTTTTTTTGGTGTGGATAGCAAAGCGGGTAATCTTTTTCTTAAAAAATACCGATGCTGTCACCATTTTAATTTCTGTGTATGGAATTTGAATAAAATCTCTGACATTTCTTTCGTTGTAATATTCTAGGGCCCTATTACCTACTAGGAGGTCACCATGGCTGGTGAACCCTCCCAGGTAATTTGCCTTAGTTTGGTAGTCGATCTTGGTGTTTTGACTTTCTACCATATTACATAATGTGGAAATATTTCGCAACTATACCTATAGCAAAAAGAGCAAGGATAATTGTGATTGGTGATACGTTTTTCTTTAATAGCTTACAAATACCAAGGGTTAGTAGTAATGGTACAAGGCCTGGTATTAGTGAGTCTAAGTTTTGTTGTAGGGTTGTCACCTTAACTGGGTCAAGCGCTGTAGGTCCTATGGCTGCATATTGTTTTAGGGCCGCTTGGATACCTTCTGCACCTGCTGGTAGGGCTGCCCAATCAATGTAAGAACCTGGTTGTTGGGTTACTTTTGCAACATCAACTGCAAAGTTTACTGACACCCATCTTTGTACTAGGGCACCTATTATGAACATACCAAGGATTGAGGCCATGAGGGTAATCCTACCTAAAAGTCCGCCTGAAAGGTCTTTGGTGATTTGGTTTCCTGCCTTGTAGCCCATTTCTTGGGTCTTCCACTCAAAGATCATCCTGATTGCATTCCAGGCTATGAAGAAAATAAGTGGACCGATGATTGAACCTGTAAGGGCCATAGATGCACCAAGAGCACCTAGGATTGGACGAAGGGTAAACCAGAATACTGGATCCCCTACACCCGCTAGAGGTCCCATCATACCAACCTTTACACCTTGGATAGCTGCATCGTCGATTGGTGTGCCGTTGGCTCTTTCCTCTTCCATAGCGAGGGTTACACCCATAACAGGGCTTGAAACGTAAGGGTGGGTATTGTAGAACTCTAAGTGTCTTTTAAGAGCTTCTACTTGGTCTTCTTTTTTTGGATATAATTCTTTGATAGCTGGGATCATAGAAAATGCCCAACCACCGTTTTGCATTCTTTCGTAGTTCCAAGAACCTTGGAGGAATTGGTGACGCCACCACACTTTTTTACGAGTAGCATCTGAAAGAAGAATTTTTTTGTTATTTACTGTATCTGTCATAGTCACTCCTTAATAATCATTGATTATATCGCCAAGTGGGTCACCAGAACCGGCATTTCCGCCTGGGTTAGATGTAGCAAGGCTCTTTAGGGTCATATAAATTATTGCAAGAACAACGCCTATAACACCTAGAGCAATTAGGGTTAGTTTTTGAATGGCTGCGATTACAAAACCTAGGGCAAAGAATGGCCAGGTTTCTTTTGTACTCATCATGTTGATTACCATCGCATAACCTACTGCTGCTACCATGCCACCGCCTACTGCCATACCGCCTGTTAGCCATTCTGGCATCCTGTTAAGTTGTTCTGTGACAACTGCTGGTGGGATGAAGCAAAGGGCAAGGGCTGGAACTAGGATACGGACACCTTGCATGGCAACTGCTAGCCATGATAGGGTTTCAATCTTTCCAAAGTTAGCATCTTCTGCCGCTGCATCCATACCGTGAACTAATGGAATAGCCAAAGTTCTAGCAAGCATGGTTAGGAAAAGTCCTGCTACTGATAATGGGATAGCAAGGGTGATAGATGTGTTTATAGCATCTGTCGCATTAGCATTACCACCTTCTAGGGCAAGAACCATGATAATAGCTGAAGCTACTGAAGCCAAAGCCGCATCTGGGGCAACTGCTGCACCTACGTTTGCCCAACCGAGGGCAATCATTTGAAGTGATCCGCCAAGTATGATACCTTCCTTAAGATGGCCTGTTACAAGACCGATTAGGGTACAAGCAACAACTGGTTGGTGGAATTGGAATTGGTCCAAAATACCTTCACAACCTGCAAGGAAAGCTACTAGGCCGATTAAAATTATATTAATAAAATTCATTAATCTCTCCTATATATTTAATTCAGATTTCGCTTTTTGAAGAAGGCTATCTAGGTTTTCAGCCCTGTCAGCTGGCACCTTTCTAACATCAAATTTGATGCCCTTAGCCTTTAATTTCTCAAGGGTTTCCACATCTTCAGGGCCCATAGCAAGGGCGTTTGTCACAACAACCTTGCCCTTAGAGTGGGCCATAGAACCGAGGTTGACTTCAGAAAGTTCTCCGCCACCTTCAACGTATTCTAGAACGTCTTGTGGGGTTTCAAATAATAGAAGTGCCTTAGTTAGACCAAAACGTGGGTCCTTGTCAATTTCGTTCATCTTCTTAATTGGAATAACGTGAACCTTAACTCCTGGAGGAGCAGCCTCCATAATCATTGATTTTCTAAGCTCATCGTGGGCAACCTTGTCTGAAACGACGATAATCCTGTCAGGACCAACTGTCTTTGTCCAAGTAGTTGCAACTTGGCCGTGAAGAAGTCTTGTGTCGATTCTAGCAAGGCCGATTTTAATCTTGCCATCGCCAAGAACTGTGCCTTCTGGAATAGTTCCTCCAACAACTTTTTTCTCGACTTCACTATCTGCCGCCTCACTGGCTGCCGCCTTTTTCTCTGCTGGGTTAATTTCCTCAGGTTTTCCCTTAATGCCGTCCTTGGCACTGTTTATAATAACCTTGGCAATCTCGTGAGAAGATTCAACTGTGAATCTTTCAGATAAGGCCTCGATTACCATAGGAAGGTTTAGACCTGCGACAATAGCCCAATTTTCTTCATGGCCGTCAAAAACAGCTGAAGATTGGTTAAAAGGTGTGCCGCCCCAAAGGTCGCATAAAAATAGGATTTGTTCTGAATCGACTTTTTTAATAGCCGCCTCTAGATTTGCCCTAAATTCATCTGGACCCATGGAAGGCTTTAGAACAACTGCTTCAAACTTATCTTGTGGGCCAAAAATCATTTGAGCAGACTCCTTGATCCCCTCTGCAAAAGCCCCATGGCTTGCAAGGATGATTCCTACCATAACATCTCTCCTTTCTTTTTTTCCTGGAAAAACTCCAGTTATTTTGTTTTTTTTTTGCATTCCCGGAATGCAGCTCGATTTTTTTGCATTCCTATGCTAGTTTGATTTGTTTTTATACAATATAAAATTATTTATTAAAATCCAAGATTTTGCATTTTTTATTCTAAAATAGAATATTATCTTTTTTTATTATTTGAAATACCCGTATTTTTAATAGATTTATTTTATTTACTATTTCCCTTCGGAACTTCGTCTTTTAGATAATGATTTTTCTATTCTGAATAGCTTCGTTTAAAGGGGAGCCCCAAGGGACCTTCCGTAGGGTCCCTCATCGGGCTCCCCTTAAACCCCTTCCCGTTACACCCCCGAACGGCTCCTTAGCGGAGGGCGAGAGTAGTAGCTTGCCTTTCGGCAAGCTTTTTTTGTATGGAGGTTCCCTTGTTTGAGTTGGCGATTTTTCGGAGTTTAAAATCTCAAAGCTCCTAAAATTGCAATCTAGTCGGACTTTTTCTTTAGTTTTCGATTTTCCCTCAGCATTTACTAATTATTTCTTTTAGTATTTCTTCAGTGCAATTTTTTACGGAGCTTTGAGATTTTAAAAACTTGGTTTTCCACTCTTTGCCTTCCGGCAAAGTCGCTTGGATTCCAAAACATTTTAAACCCCGCAGCCCTCGTCCCGACCGAAAGCAAGCCCATCGGCTCGGTGAGACAGGGACCTCCTAGTCCAATTTCGGATGAGTTCTACTCATACATTCGTCATTATCTTTATATAAAGATTCCTACAACTTTTTCAAAATACAAGCTTCTTTTCTTATTTAATAATTACAATAAATTTTTCTTTGAAGCTGTTTTTGAAGTTCAAACGAGCTTTATCTTGGATTTTTTATTCAATTTTATCTTGCTTTTCCAACAAATCAGCACTTTTATTATATCACATTAGCACAAAAAACAGAAAATTTTGTGTTGTTTTTCTTATTTTTGCCTTTTTTTCTTAATTTTCGCTGTCGGCTGGGAAGAAGATTCCTGCTTCTATTCTGGCTTGATTTAGGGTTTCGGCTGTGATTAAGGTTATTTCTTTTAGTTTTTCTACCCTGTCCATATCCCTTGTCCTTATGATTTTTTCAAATTCTACAAATTCGTAGTAGAGTCTTGATTTGTCCTCATTTTCGTTGTGGCTTTCATAATCCCCACCTGTTTTTTTAATCTTATAGGATCCAAAGGAACCTAGAGAGTCTGGGATTTCTATAGTCCCGTCTTCACCTTGGATTGAGTTTACTAGGCTTGCTGAGCTGTCCTTGGCCCCGATACAAACAACCTTGAAGTCCTCGTAGTCTAAAAGGCAAATCCCAGATGTATCTATTGACCTCTCTATATTAGGGAAATATCTCACATCTTTTGGCCTCCCAAAAAGGTTTACTACGTAGTCTATATTGTAAACATTTAAGTCCATCAAGGCGCCACCTGCATTTCCCAGTGAAAAAGCTGGGGCTATATCACCAGCTTTGAAACGGTCGTACCTGGATGAATATTTGGAATAGTTAAAGGATACGATTTTAATTTTCCCAAGCTTTGAAATTTCTTCTTTGACTCTCAAAGCATTTGGAATAAAGCGGTTTGACATGGCTTCAAGGACTATCCTTCCCTTGCTTTCCGCCTTTTTGAAAATCCTAAGGGCCTGGTTGACATTGTCAGCAAAAGGCTTTTCGCAGATGATGTCTTTCCCTGCATCAAGAGCCTTATCCATAACCTCATAGTGGAGATTATTTGGCAGAGCCACATAAACCACTTCCACATCTGGATTTGCCAAAAGTTTTTCATAATCTGTGTAATACTCACCTATTCCATACTTCTCCGACAAGTTTTTTAGCTTATCCTCACTCATAGGAGTGGCGGCAATGGCAACTGGGTCAATGCCTTCTATTTCATTTATGAAAGTCAATACTTCCTGGGCGATCATCCCCGCCCCTATAATTCCTAATTTCATAAAACTTCCTTTCTTATATTTATAATATTCTTACCCAATTTTTCCCTTTCTAAATCTTTCGTATGAAATTCATTGTAATTTTGTATAAAAGTAGTATATTTTAAAATATAGGAGAAAGTAAATGCAAAACGAAAAAATTCTGATTTTTAATATACAAAAATTTTCCCTTCACGATGGGCCAGGCATTAGAACTTCAATCTTTCTTAAGGGTTGTCCCTTAAGGTGTAAGTGGTGTTCTAATCCAGAAAGCCAAAATCCCTATGTGAATATATTCTTAAAAGATGAAAACAGAACAAAAATTGATGTAAAAAAAAATGAGCTAAATTTTGACCAAGACGGCTACATAATAGAGGATGATTTATTTTTTGACCTCTTAAAGGCCAATGGTATTGAGGAAAATAGTGTGAAATACGATCAGGTCGGTCGCCCCATGGACCTTGATAGATTGGTAGAAATCGCCATGGAAGATAAGGTCTTTTATGATTCTTCGAAAGGTGGCGTGACCATTTCCGGTGGCGAGCCCTTTATGCAGGCTACTTTACTTGTAGAATTAGTAAAAAAGCTTAAGGCCCAGGGGCTTCATACAGCCATTGAAACCACTCTTTTTACAAATCCAGAAAATGTCTCCAAACTTTACCCTTATCTCGACCTTTTCATAGCCGATTGTAAAAATTGGAATGAAGAAGTCCACCAAATAAAAACTGGAGTCCTAAATAGGATTATCCTAGACAACCTAAGGGATGTGGTCAAAAACGCAAAAGACTACCTAATAAGGATACCAGTAATACCTGATTTTAATTATTCAAAAGAAGATGCCTATGAATTTGCCAAACTCTTTAATGATTTGGGGATAGAAAAGGTCCAACTCCTTCCCTTCCACCAATTTGGCAAGGGCAAGTATGAAAATTACGGGATAAAATACGATTACAGCGATAAAAAAGCCTTAGTTGATGACGACCTTACCGATATGGTGAAAATCCTTGAAGAATCTGGCATCAAGGCTTGGGTATAAACTATTCAAAACTACCAGATTAGCTGGTAGTTTGCACAGCGCCTATAAGGCGCGAATACCGGCACGCCCCTATTGGGGCTCCGAATATTCCATCACATGCACCACTTTCCCAACTACTGCTGAAGCAGTTTTTTTATTTGTTCTTATTTGACTTCCTCTCTCGTAACGGGTCATAGTATTCCTTTATACTTATTTGGTCAGCGTAATAATCTTCTTTTAATTGATTTTGTATATATTCTTTTATTTTCTTTTCATTTCTGCCTGCTGTATCTACATAGTATCCTCTACACCAAAAATTTCTGTTTCAGTATTTATATTTTAGGTTGGCATGTCTATCAAATATTATTAATGAACTTTTTCCTTTTAAATATCCCATTATTTGTGATATTGAATATTTTGGTGGGATTTCTACAAGCATGTGGATATGATCTGGACATAGTTCTACTTCTATTATTTTTATTCCTTTTCTTGAACATAATTCGCGAAGTATACTGCCTATGTCTTTTCTCAATTGCCTGTATATTACTTGTCTTCTATATTTTGGTGCAAAAACTATGTGGTATTTTCATCTTCACTTGGTATGTGATAAACTATTCTTGTCCAAGTTTTAACCTCCTTGTTTAATTGTGCATGTGATTATCACAATTATACTTTAAGGAGGTTTTCTTAGTGCTTGAAGCTAAAGCTAAATTCTTCCACCTGCATAGGAGGTGGTTTTTTGTTTCACTCAATTAAGTGGACAATAAAAACCACCCACTTCATTAAAGTGACCCCACAAAGTTGGACCTAATACCAGAGTTAGAACTAAACTAGCTCTGGTATTTCTTTGTTCTTTCCT
>NZ_JBWPWE010000019.1:0-17980 GCF_056590475.1 Anaerococcus sp. C0059F3 | reverse complement strand
TAAATCCCTCCACCTGCATAGCAGGTGGTTTTTTGTTTCGCTCTCTTTCGTTCGCTCAACTCACTAAAGTAGACAAGAAAAACCGACACTTTGTGCCGGTAAATCTTTTAGCCTATCATTTTTTCTAGGTCTTCTTCTACTGTAGTGTTTGGTGCGATGTTGAAGTTTTCTACCAAAAAGTCCACAACAGTTGGGCTTAAAAAGGCAGGAAGAGTAGGTCCTAGATGGATATTTTTTACTCCTAGGGAAAGGAGGGCAAGTAAGACTATTACAGCCTTTTGTTCATACCAGGCTATGTTGTATTCGATTGGCAAATCATTTACATCGTCAAGGCCAAAGGCGTCTTTGAGGGCAAGGGCGATTTGGACAAGTGAATAAGAATCGTTACATTGTCCTGCATCTAGGACTCTTGGAATGCCATTTATATCACCAAGACCCAATTTGTTGTAGCGGTATTTTGCACAACCTGCTGTTAGGATTACTGTGTCCTTAGGAAGAGCTTGTGCGAAGTCTGTGTAATAGTTTCTCTTAGAGCTTCTACCGTCACAGCCTGCCATTACAACAAATTTTCTGATATTTCCATCATTTACTTCCTTAATAACCTTATCTGCAAGAGCAAGTACTTGATTGTGGGCAAAACCGCCTACTACCTTGATGTCTTCGATATTTTCTGGAGCTTGACATTTTTTAGCCATTTCAATTATTGCTGAAAAGTCCTTGTATCCATTTTCATCAGCTTCTATGTGATTTGCACCTGGGAAACCTGCGTTAGATGTGGTAAACATCCTATCTAAGTAGGTGTTATCCTTCTTTGGTGGGATAATGCAGTTGGTTGTCATAAGGATTGGGCCATTGAATTTCTCAAATTCTTCGTTTTGCTTCCACCAAGCATTGCCGTAGTTGCCGTGGAAATTGTCGTATTTCTTAAATTCTGGGTAATAATTTGCTGGAAGCATCTCAGAGTGGGTGTAGACATCAACTCCTGTTCCTTGGGTCTGTTCAAGGAGCATCTTCATGTCATGAAGGTCGTGGCCTGAAATTAGGATTCCAGGATTTTTACCTGCAGAAAAGTCTACTTCTGTGATTTCTGGGTTGCCGTAAGTTTCGGTATTGGCCTTATCTAATAGGGCCATTGCCTTTACACCGTGCTCGCCAGTTTTTATTACAAGATTGATTAAATCGTTAATTTCCTTATCGTTTTTTGTTGTTTCAGAAAGTGCCTTTGCAATAAAACTGTCGACCTCTTCATCCCTATATCCAAGGACATTGGCATGGTGGTTGTAAGCTGCCATACCCTTTAGGCCGTAGGTTACAAGCTCAACAAGAGATCTTTGGTCTTCATTAATTATATTTAAAACTCCAACCTCGATAGCCTTTCTCTTTAATTCCTCATCATCGTAGGATAAGTATTTTTCAATTTCTGTAAGGCCTTCTGTGCCAATTTTGCCCATGATTTTTTCCTTAAAGGCCATGGTTTTCTTGATGGCATCTAGGATTGCACTTTCATCAAAATTTGCATTGGTAATGGTGATGAAAAGATTATTTGAAATCCTATCGTAGACTTTCGCACAAGCCTTGCCTTTTTTTACAACTAATCCTGCAAGCCCCTTTGTTGTGTAGATTAAAAGGTCTTGGAGATTTGCCACATCTTCGTTTTTACCGCATACACCCACTTTGGTGCAGCCTTTATTTCCTGCTGTTTCTTGACATTGATAACAAAACATATCTATACCTCTTTCTTTTCTTAATTCTTTAACTTATGTTTCTATTATAAAGAAAGATTTTTAAAATTTCTGTAACTAATGTTACGAAATATGAAATTTTAAAAGTTTTTCTCAACTGATAATCGTTATTAATAATAGTACAATATTTATATAATTATATAGATAAGGAGAATGGGATGATTAGAGAGATTAGTATTGAGATTAAGGGATTTGATCCTGTTTTGGCCTATGAAGTTAAGGGCCAGGAAAAAGGACCTTGTTTGGTTGTTATTTCTGGTGTCCATGGGGCTGAATATGTTGGACCTAGGGCCTTGATGGATTTTGTTGAGAAAATAAAAAATAAGGGCTTTGATCTTAAGGGGAGGCTTCTTATTATTCCTGTCCTTAATGAGTCGGGTTTTTATGGAGGTTTTAAGCAGGTTGTAGCTGAAGATGGCCTGAATTTAAACAGGATTTTTCCTGCAAGTGGAGATTCTAAGGCAGATCTACTTGCAAAAATGGTTGAAGAAAAACTTTATCCAGAGGCTGATTTTATCCTTGATTTCCATGGGGGAGATATAAATGAAGAGATGGAGCCCCTTGTATTTTTCCCAGCCTATGCAGATGGTGACCAAAAAATCATAATTGATAAGGTAATAAAAAACCTATCAACCACCTATCTTGTCCCTTCACAGGCGAAAAATGGTCTTTATTCCTATGCCAACACCCTTGGAATTCCAAGTCTTCTTTTAGAAAGGGGAGGAATGGGCCTTTGGACCTATAGGGAAGCGAATTCTGTTATCTTAAATATTTTTCAAACCATGAAGGCTCTTGGGATGATAAGCCTTGATGTCAAAAGTGGAAGTCCCAAGATGATAAAAGATCCGATTTACATTTCATCTCCAAGTAGAGGAGTCTGGTATCCGCACTTTAAGGCGGGAGAATTTTTTGAAAAAGGTGAGGAATTAGGAATTTTAAAAGACCTTAGGGGAAATATTATAGAAAAATATAAGGCAGCCTACGATGGAGTTCTACTATATCAAAATATAGGCCTTGGAGTAAGCGAGGGAGACCATTTGATTGCCTATGGAAAAATATCATAAGTCCTACCTGACCTTGGGGATCCCCCTTGGTCTTGAATCATTTTTCTTAGTATTAATAAATGCAGTCAACCAAATTTTGGTATCGTCCTTGGGCAAGGAAGTCATAGCAGCTGTTGCCATTATTTCCCAGCCCAGGATGATTGTCTACGCCTTCGCCAGGTCCATTTCCTACAGCCTATCCATTATGATTTCAAAGGAAATTGACGAGGATGAGGAGATTTTCCCGGCCTTTATCCTGCCAGCCTTTATATTTATGGGCTTTATTTTGACCCTCATGTTTATCTTTATAAGGCCTATCCTAATTTTTGCAGGAGCGAGAGAAGACTACCTAAATATGGCCATTACTTATGCTAGGTGGAATATTGGTTTCATCCTATTTTACTCCTTTACAACCATTGGCCAGTCTATTTTGATTTCAAAGGGCCACGGGACCTTTATCCTGGTTTCAAATATTATTTCGTCCTTGATAAATATTGGCCTTTGCTATTGTTTAATCCATGGGATTTTTATTGGTAAGCCTATGGGGATTGTGGGTCTGGGCCTAGGTGGCCTTGTTTCAAGCATTATTAATTTTATCTTGACCCTAATTTTCCTTTTGGCTAAGGGCTATTTACTCTTTAGGGATTTGAAATTATTTCCTTCTATAGGTTTATATGAGAAATTTAAGAAGGAATTTAAGGGCATATTTTTAGAACAAATATCTGAAAGGCTAGGAATGTTCCTTTATTCTAAGTTTGCAGCATCTCTTGGCACTGCCCAATTTGCAGCCCATTCGATTGGCATGAACATTGGCGATATGTACTGGGCCTTTGCCCAAGGCATGTCCAAGGCTTCCATGACCTTATCTAGCGAACTTTTTGCTAGGAAGAAAGCTAGTGACTTTAGGTCCTTGTTTAAATTTGCAAGCTGGGTAAATTTTGCCCTTTCAAGCCTAGTTGTCATAGGTTTTTACTTTTTTGGGGCAAAACTTGTTGGGATTTACACCAAGGACCCAGATGTCTTTGGCCTAACCATGCTTTTAATTCCCTTTACAGCCCTGGTTTCCTATCCTGAAGGCCAGGCCATGATTGGCTCTTCAAGCCTTAGGGCCATCGGCAGGGCCAAGCTTGTTGCCCTCTTGTATTTTATAACAACAAGCCTCATCCGTCCTTTCGCAACCCGGGGCCTTATTGGACTTTTTGGATATTTGGGGCCAATCATTGCCCTTTTTATAGACCAGGTCCTAAAGGCATTTACAACTAATTTTTTCTTAATTAGAGATAAAAACCTTAGAAAATAGACAATACAAAAGACTTCCTTGGTTGGGAAGTCTTTTTTTAGTAAGCATAACTTATCTTAATTCAAACAATAATTTTGTATAAGGGTGGGAGATTTGTTCTTCAATATTTTCCGTATCCAGCCTTTCGACTATGGATCCTTTTTCTATGACCAGGATTTGGTCACAAAACTGGGTTGATAGGGCGTAGTTGTGGCTGATGAATAGGATAGACATGTCAAACTCTTTCTTAAGGTCTAAGAGGAGATTAATTATGTTTGAGGCCACACTGGTATCAAGGCTCGATGTCGCCTCGTCACAGATTAATAATTTTGGCCTTATGGTAAGGGCTCTGGCTATGGATGCCCTCTGGCACTCGCCACCGCTTAAGTCTCCTGGCCTTGAATAATAGGCCATATTAGGATCAAGACCCACTCTTTTTAGGATTTTCATTGTATTAGCCTTGGCCTCTTCCATGCTTATGCCGAGGAGGTTTTTCTGCCCCCTGTCAATGGTTGGGCCAATGGTCATTTTTGGGTCAAAAGACCCAGTCGAATCCTGGTAAATCATTTGGATATTTTTATATATTTCTCTTCTACTTATTGATTTTTTTGGGTAAAGGGACTTGCCTAAGAGGGTCATTTCGCCATTGTTTGGAGATGTTATCCCTGTTATTACCTTGGCTATGGTTGATTTGCCCGAGCCAGATTCTCCCAAAAGTCCAAGGATTTGTCCCTTTTCGATTGTAAAATTTATATCTTTTAATATTTGATTTTTACCATAGCTTTGGTAGATATTTTCTAATTTTATTATCTCATTCATAAAGGATCCTTAGGGGAGCTACATAGTGGTCTGGCTTAGGATTTGCTAGGTATTTTTCAAGATCAGTGTAATCAAAATCCTTGTAAGTTATAGCTGAAACAAGGTTTTGGCCAAGCTTTGGCACAGCACTGATCAAGGACCTGGTGAAAGGATGTATGGGTTCATTCATAATTATCTCGGCATCTGCGGCTTCAATTAGCCTACCATGAAAAAGAACCATAACCCTATCACAAACCTTGTTTATAACTCCTATATCGTGGCTAACAAGGAGGGTTGAAATCCCTTCGTCTCTCATCTTTACAATTTCTTCAAGGGTGTGTTTTTTGGTGTGGGTATCAAGGGCTGATGTTGGTTCGTCAGCTATGATAAAACCAGGTTTCAAAAAACAAGCAAGGCCAATAGAAATCCTCTGGAGCATGCCCCCGCTCATCTCATATGGATAAGAGTTCAGGATATGGTCCACATCGTCAAAGGCTAGGAAATGCAAGATTTCCCTGGCCCTTTTTAGGATTTCCTCCTTGGTCATATTAGTTTTACTTTTTCCTACAAAGTAAAAATGTGTTTTTATCTTGCTGGTTGGGTTAAAGGAAGAATAGGGATTTTGAAAAACTAGACCGTAGTCAGTCGATTTTGTAATATCTCCATTAACCTTAAAACCCTCTTCCTTATGGCCCCAAAGAGATTTTAGGACAGTGGATTTTCCCGAGCCTGATTCACCAACCAGGCCCAGGATTTCGCCTTCTCGGAGGGTAAAAGAGAGGTCGTGGACAACTTCCTTGTCTCCATAAGAAGCGCAAAGCTTATTTACTCTTAGTAGGGTCATTTTTCTATGTCTGTGTCGACACTTATGATTCTGTACTCAAATGGGCTTACTTCAAAGTTTTTAACATAAGATTGGGCAGCAAGGTCAACCTTTACATTGCCGATAAAGTAGTGCATCCTGTCAGCTAGGGCTGTTTTTAGGATTTCTTTTGAAAGCTCATTTCTCTTATCTTCGTCAAATTCAGATTTCATTTGTTTTAATAATTCATCTACTTTTTCGTTCTTGTAGCTGTTGTAATTTGCGGCTCCTTCGCTGCCAAATACAGCGTTTAGGTATTCGTATGGATCTCCAACTCTTAGAGTAACAACACCGTACATACCTAGGTCATAGTCGCCAGAATTTACGTATTTAGAGTTTTCATCTTGAACTGCTTGTACATTCCAGCCTGCCTTTGTAAATTGAGATTGTAGTTGGGTAGCAATCTTTGGAATGTTTAGTCTTTCGTAGAATTTCATTGTGTAAGCTTTTTCAGAATCTGGTTTAGTTTTTTCTGCTAATTCTTTTGATTTTTCAAGGTCGAATGTATCTACATCATCCTTGCCAATAGCAAATGGAAGTTCTGGAGCAAATGGACTGTAGACAATTTTGATACCGCCTTTTAGGAGGTCATCAGCGATTTCTTCTCTGTCGATTGCCTTAAATAGACCTTCTCTAACTTCTGGGTTTGAAACAGCTGTGTCTTTTACATAGATTAGGTAAACTCTTGAGCTTGGAGTTCTAACTACTTGGTAATTATCGTCAGCTTCGAGTTTGTCTGCTGTTTCTGTATCTACTTGGGCAATGTCAATTTCTTTTGATTCTAGGGCAAGACCTAGGGTTGTTGATTCGCTAACAAGTTTGTTTACGATTTTGTTTAGTTTTGGAGTGCCGTTCCAATAATTTTCGTTTTTAACTAGGGTAATTTCGTTTTCTGGTTTAAATTCAGATATTTGGTAAGGGCCTGTACAAATTGGGCTAGCATCGAAATCTTTTGTATCGTCAACGTCACAGATTATAAAGTGTGGATCAACAAGAGAGTTTAGGGCCTTGCCATTTGCTTCCTTGGTTTTGATGGTAATCTTATTGCCATCGGCAGTAAATTCTGTGCCTTCCATGCTGGCTGCTTCTGGGTTTTCAGCTATAGTTCTTTGAAGACTCTTAATTACAGCTTCGCCGGTTACGTCCTTGCCGTTTGAGAATTTTAAGCCGTCTTTAAGAGTGATTTCCCAAGTGGTTGGGTCTATATTTTTGTAGTCTTCTACAAGTTTGCCCCTAAGGCTATAGTCATCTGCAAGGTCAAAAAGTGTTTCACCAACGCCTAGTTTTACAAGTTCCCAACCGTTCCAATCCTTGTGTGGGTCACAAGAAGCATAAACATATGAAGAACCAATTGTTAGGACTTTTTCTTGGCCAGAGTCTTTATTTTCTGCTTGCTCTGTTGTCTCTGTGCCTTCTTTAGCATCCTTATTTTCCTCGGCTGGCTTGTTAGAAGAGCAAGCTGAGAGTAAAACTGCGAGTGCTAAGAGTGATGTTAAACCGAATTTCTTTAAAAATTTCATATCTTCCTCCTATTTTTTAGAAAATTCTTTCTTATATTTGTCGCCCATAAAGTTGAAAAATGCAGAACAGAAAACAAGAAACAAGCTTGGAAAAACAAGGGTCCAAGGGGCGGTTTGAATGTATCTAATATTTTCTGAAATCATTGATCCCCATTCTGCTTGGGGTAGGGCAGAGCCCAGGCCTAAGAATGATAGGCCAGCAAGGGAGACCATCATGGTTGCTATGTGTAGGGAAATAGTCACTATCAAAATATCCATCATATTTGGGAGGATATGGAAAAATATGATTCTCATATCGGATTCTCCAGAGATTTTTGATGAGATAACGTAGAGCTTTTCCTTATCAACCATGACAAAGGACCTTACTATACGTGCGTAGTTGGTCCAACCCAGACAAAGGAGGGCCAAGGACGCATTTTTTATTCCGCCTCCCATGGCGCCAGCAATAAAGATTGCTAATAAGAGGGAGGGAAATGCCATAAAAATGTCTGTAATTCTCATAAGAATTACATCCAAAAAGCCACCGTAGTAGCCAGCAAAGAGCCCGAGGCTAGTGCCTATGAGGCTTGATAAAAGAACTAGGATAATAGCTGGCAAGAGTGATGTCTTAAAACCAACTAGGACCCTTGATAATACACACCTACCGTAGGCATCTGTGCCAAAGGGATAGGCTCTCGATGGAGGGCTTAGGGCAATCTTTGGCATGGTCTCGTTTGGTAGATTTGGCGCAAGCTTATCTCCTAACAAGGCCAGAAGGGTAAGTAAAATTATTGAGAAAATCAAGATATAGAGGGTTTTGGATTTTTTTCTTTCCTTGATTTTAGATTTTTCTACTACTAAGTTTTCAAGTTTCATCCTAAATCAACCCTCCTATCTATAACTTTGTGCAAGATGTCTGCCAGCATATTAAATATGAAGTATATAAGGGCACTTAGGAAAACAAAGGCTTGGATGGTTGGGTAGTCTCTAAAGAGGATGGAATCCATAATCAAAGATCCCAGACCCGGCCAAACAAAGAGGCGTTCTACAATAGTGACTCCTCCACAAAAATATGCGAAGGACATGGCCATGAGGTTTAAAACCAGGCCCGCACAATTTTTAAAAACGCTATTTACAATTATATATCTTTTCTTAAAGCCTCTGGCTTCAAAAGACTGGACATATTGGCTCTTGTATTCTTCCATCATGGCCGAGCGGATCTGCCTGGTGTACTTGCCAATCAAAGGAAGGGCAAGGCAGAGGGCAGGAAGGACCCAACCATTTGGGTTGCCCCTGGAAATAACTGGAAACCACTTAAGCTTAACTGCAAAAATTATAAGCAAAATTACCCCATAAACAAAGGTTGGGATAGAAGCCAGGATAAAGCTTAGGGTGTCTAGAAACTTATCTAAGGCTGTGTCCTTAAAAAATATGCAAGTAATCGAGGCCGCCAGGGCAAAGATAAAGGTCAATAAAAATGCTGGGACGGCAAGGTAAAGACTTTGGGGCAATGCTCCCTTAATCTTATCGGCCACAGGCCTATCGTCCATGTAGGATGTGCCCATATGGCCTTTGAGGAAATTTCCTAGCCAATTTTTGTATTGGATGAGGACCGGTTCATTTAAGCCCTTTTCCTTTCTTGCCTTTTCCAAAACTTCCTCAGGGGGCACTGGCTTGTGTCTGGCTATGTAGTACATTTCCACCGGATCACCCTCAGCTAGGAAACTTGCTCCAAAAGCTAAAAATGAAATAGCGAAGAGAACAAAAATAGCCTGGCCAATTTTTTTAATAAAATATTTTATCAATTAATCATCCCCCTTCTTACAAACAATTATAAAGGAAGGAGAAGACCTGTAGGCTATTTGAAAGGACTCGTCATAGACTAATGGGTCAATATTTTCCTTGATTTCAATAGATTCAAAGCCAAGTTTATCTAAAATCGCCAGGTCAAAATCTGGCCTTTTTACATAGGTCATGGGCATATCTTTGGCGAGATTTTCGCATTGGTCAGCCTCTTCGAAAGAAACCCTCATATCGTAACCAGACTTTATCCCTTCCTTGAGGTTTTTTGCGGCAAGTTTGGAATAATTTTCGCACCAAACATAGGAATACCAAGCGGCGTCAACAATTATTAGCTTGCCTCCCTTTTTGAGGTAGGATTTCCAAAGCTTGTAGGTTGTAGAAGGGTAGGATAACATCCAGGTGAGGTTCCTTGATAAAATGTAATCAAAAGACTCATTTTCAAATGAAACTTCTTCGCAATCGCCCTCCACAAATTGAACTTGGCTATCAAAATCTTTGAGGTTTTTCCCTGCCATTTCTAGCATTTTCTCCGACTTATCAAAGGCGGTGACACTCGCACCTTGCTCCGCCATAAGTAGGGAAAATAAACCAGGTCCACAACCTAAGTCCAAGACCTTTTTGCCAGTCAAATTTTCTGGCAGGTAGGCAGAAAAAAGATTCGCCCGGTCATCCTTGTGACCGTGGTCGATTTCCTCCAGGACCCCGTCGTCATAAGTCTTGGCCCTATTTTGCCAATACTTATCTAAAGTAAGATTCATAATTCCTCCAATAAAAAAGGGGCATCCTATTTTCCCATAGAAAATAAGACACCCTTCATGAATGTCGATAAATCAATGACTCAAGGCTAGGTTTACCTTCTTGGTAAGTCCTTCATGGATTTAACCCTTGGCCTTTCATCTATACCAATATTACTAAAAAAATGAAATTTAGTCAAATCATTTGCATCTAGGTTTTTTGATAAAAACAATAATTTTTCCTACTTTTTAGTAGAAAAAAACATCCTGTGATTCAAATCACAGACAAGAAAGCTTTTTCTGGTTAAAATAGGGGCAGATAAGAAAAAACTTCGGTTTTTAATATATATTTAGGAGGCAAAGATGGAAGTAAAAGCTTATGATGGATTTAAGGGCGAACTTTGGAAAGATGAGATAAATGTTCGTAACTTTATCCAAGAAAATTACACCCCATATGAAGGTGGAGATGATTTTTTAGCTGGTAAGAGTGAAAAGACTACAAAATTATTTGCTATCGTAGAAGATTTGATTAACAAAGAAATCAGAGAGTCTTATAGGAATGCAGATACAAGTAGGTTTTCTTCTATAGATGGTTTTGACGCTGGCTATATTGACAAGGAAAACGAGGTCATTGTTGGTCTTCAAACTGATGAGGTCCTTAAGAGAATTGTCAATCCTTACGGTGGCTACAGAATGGTTGAGCAATCGCTTGAAGCCTACGGCCAAGAAATGGATCCAGTTCAGGCTAAATATTTCAAGGAATTTAGGAAGACCCACAACGAGGGAGTTTTCGATGCTTATACAAAGGATATGAGGACAGCAAGGACTGTTGGACTTTTGACAGGTCTTCCAGATGCCTATGGCCGTGGTAGGATTATTGGCGATTACAGAAGAATTGCCCTTTATGGTATTGATAGGCTAGTTGAAGAAAAGAAAAAAGACCTAGATAAGATTGAAATTGACGAAAATAACCTAGAAGCAACAATCAGACTAAGGGAAGAAGTTAGCGAGCAAATCAGGGCCCTTGGCAAGATTAAAAATATGGCGGCTAAGTATGGTATTGATATTTCTAAACCAGCTACAAATGCTAGAGAAGCTGCTCAATTTTTATACCTAGGCTATCTTGCAGCTGTTAAGGAAAACAACGGTGCAGCCATGTCAATTGGTAGAAATGCAGGTTTCTTAGATATTTATATCAAGAGAGATATGGATAGGGGCATCATTGATGAAGTTGGCGCTCAAGAAATAATTGACCAATTGGTTATCAAACTAAGACTTGTTCGCCACCTAAGAACACCAGAATACGACGAAGTTTTCGGTGGAGATCCAACTTGGGTTACAGAATCAATCGGTGGTATGGGTCTTGACGGCAGGACTCTTGTTACAAAGACAGCCTTCAGATACCTAAACACCCTAATAAACCTAGGATCAGCTCCAGAACCAAATATGACAATCCTTTGGGCTGAAAAGCTTCCTGAAGGTTGGAAGAAATTCTGTTCTAAGGTTTCTATCCTTACAGATTCTATCCAATATGAAAATGATGACCTAATGAGAAATATGTACGGTGATGATTATGCCATAGCTTGTTGTGTATCTGCTATGGAAGTTGGCAAGGAAATGCAATTCTTTGGCGCTCGTGCAAACCTTGCAAAATCACTCCTTTACTCAATAAATGGGGGAGTTGACGAAAAGAAGAAAAACAAGGATGGCAGCTTAATTATGGTCTTTGACGATATTGAACCAATTACTACAGAATACCTTGATTATGACCAAGTCCTTGCAAATTACAAAAAAGTTTTATCTGAACTAGCAGGTCTATATGTGAAGACCCTTGATGTTATCCATTTCATGCATGATAAGTATGCCTACGAAGCAGGCCAAATGGCCCTTCATGATACCTATGTTAAGAGAAACCTAGCAACAGGTGTGGCTGGTCTTTCAATTGCAGCTGACTCACTTTCTGCAATTAAATATGCAAAAGTTAAACCAGTTAGGGATGAAAATGGCATAGCAATCGACTTTGAGACAGAGGGTGATTTCCCTAAATATGGTAATGATGATGACAGGGTAGACCAAATCGCTGTTGACATCCTAACCTATTTCTCAAATGAACTTAAGAAACATGCTACCTATAAAAATGCGAAATTAACCCTTTCTGCCCTTACAATTACATCAAATGTAATGTATGGTAAAAAGACAGGTACAACACCAGATGGTAGGAAGGCAGGCGAACCATTTGCTCCAGGTGCAAACCCAATGCACGGTAGGGACGAGTCAGGGGCACTTGCAAGTCTAAACTCTGTGGCAAAACTTCCTTATGAGTGTGTCTGCGAAGATGGTATTTCCAACACCTTCTCAATCGTACCAGACGCTCTCGGCAAGGAAGAAGATGTGAGGATTGACAACTTGGTTAACATCATGGACGGATACTTCGGCCAAGATGCCTTCCATTTGAATGTCAATGTCCTTCAAAGGGAAAAATTATTAGACGCCTACCACAATCCAGAAAAATATCCAAACCTAACAATCAGAGTGTCTGGCTATGCTGTTCATTTCAACAGACTTACAGACGAACAAAAGAGAGAAGTTCTAGAAAGAACCTTCCACAACCACCAATAGTTTTTTAATAAAAGGAGGCCCTATGGCAAAATTACATTCTATAGAAACAATGGGTCTAGTAGACGGACCCGGCATAAGGACAGTGTTTTTCCTTTCTGGCTGTCCACTAAGATGTGTATTTTGCCACAATCCTGACACACAGTCCATGGACTACGGGACAGAAATTACAGTCGAGGACTTGGTAAAAAGGGCCAAAAGAATGAAGCCCTACTTCAAAAAAGGAGGCGGAGTCACCATTTCAGGTGGCGAGCCTCTGGCAAGTGGGGCCTTTGTTCTTGAGGCAATTAGGGCACTCCATGATGAGGACATACACGTTGCAATCGACACATCAGGCGTGGGCGACCTTGGCTATTACGATCAAATCGCCGAGGAAGCTGACCTTATCCTTCTTGACATCAAACACTACGACCCATATTTTTTTGAAGAAATAACCAAAAACCACCAAGATAAGCTCATAAAATTTATGGATGCAATCAAAAAAACCGACACCAGGGTATGGATAAGGCATGTAATGATGCCCTTTGTCACAGATACAAAAGAGGATATGGAAGGCCTAGTTGATTTTATAAGGCCAATAAAGAAAAATATTGACAAGATAGAAATCCTTCCCTACCACAAGATGGGAATTTGTAAATACACCGATCTGGGCAAGGCCTACAGGCTAGAAAATATGGAGGCCATGGATAAAAATAAGGCAAAAGACTTTGAAATCTATGCTAATAATATGTTAAAATCTTTGTAGGAGCAAGATATGACATATTACAAAAAAGATGAAGAAAGCTTTTTGGCTTTTTTGACAGATGAAGAATTAGCAAGGTTCAGGTACAGGCCCCAGGTCCTTGTCTATAAAAAAGGCGATGTGATTTTTTCTTTTGGTGACAAGTCCGATTTTATGTATATAATCCTCGAAGGTTTTATAAAAATTTCCACCTACCTATCAGACGGCAGGGAGCAAATTTTGTATATTTACGGAGAGGAAGACTTTGTTGGTGCCCACAACCTCCTCACAGACGAGAACTACATCTATGAGGCCAAGGCCCTTTCCAAGGCAAAACTTTTGATTATTTCTAAAATAGATTTTAATAATATTTTGAAAAACAACAACCAAGTCCTAATCAAAATCCTCGACCAGTCTTTTAGGAGAATAAGGAGGTCCGAAGAGCTTATAGACAGGCTTTCGACCCAAAATGCCGACATGAAGGTAGCAAAACTCCTCCTAGATTTGGCAGAAGATGTTGGTATTGTCAAAAAAGACGGAGTTTTAGTCACCTTTCACCTTAGCCGAGAGGAATTAGGATCCTATTCGGGAGTGGTGAGGGAGACCCTTTCCCGCAAACTATCTTCTTTTGAAAAGATGGGACTAATCGAGACAATCGGAAGAAATGAAATTTTAATAAAAAATATGAATGCCTTAAAAAAGATGACTTCTTAGATTTATCTAGGAAGTCTTCTTTAATTTGCTAAAGAATTTTCTTCTAGTATCATGATGAAACGGAGGAAATATGAATAAGGAAAGATTAAAGATAATGCTCGCCTATGTTGGCGTCCTCACTGGTGCGGGACTTGCCTCGGGCCAAGAGCTTTTGCAATACTTTGTTTCGCTCGGCAAGGGCGGGATTTTGGGAATAAGCCTTGTTGGCATCCTACATATGGTTATCGGTGGGATCTTACTAATCCTCGGTAGCCACTATCTTGCGACCGACCATTCAGATGTATTTGACGAAATCACCAACAAATTTATTTCGAAATTTATGGACTTTTCCCTGATATTTACCTGCTTTGTAGTAGGCTTTGTCATGCTTGCTGGAGCTGGATCTAACCTAAACCAGGCCTTTGGCGTAAATGTCAACGTCGGCAGGGTTATATGTGCACTTTTAATAATCATAGTCGGCATGATGGATTTTAAAAAGGTTAGCCAGGTAATAGGGTCATTTACACCCTTTATCGTGGGCTTTGTCCTAATCGGATCAGTCTACACATTTATTAATTTTAAGCCAGACTGGGAGATCCTAAGTGCTTTTGCGACAAGGCTTCCAGCAAACTTTGACAATGTTGGTTTTGCTGTCCTAAATTATTTTGGAATGTGCCTTATGACTGCCGTTTCCATGGGACTTGTCCTAGGCGGAGATGAATTAAGTTCGGAAAATGCCGGTTGGGGCGGCCTTTTGGGCGGTGCCATAGTCGGTATCATGGGAGTCTTAATTACCCTAACCCTTTTTATAAGGGTAGAAGAAGTCTACGACCTTGATATACCAATGCTTTATATAATCGAAGACATCAGCCCAATACTTGGTTTTATCATGGCCCTAGTTGTCTTTGGGATGATATTTAATACCGGAATTTCACTTTTTTATGCCCTAGCAAGGAGATTTTCAAACGACGACGAGAGACGTTTTAAAATTATGCTCGTCACAATCACAGGCGCAGGCTTCGTCCTATCCTTCCTAGGTTTTAAGAAATTAGTTTCAATATTTTATCCAATAATCGGCTATATAGGAATTTTTATGATGGGCCTTTTAGTCTTCGCCTACCTAAAAGAAAGATCAGCCATCAGACGAGAATCCATGAAAAGACTGGGAATCAGACACTACATAAGAAAAAAACTCGACGTCGACCTAGACTTCACCAAAAAAGATCAAGAAAGACTAAACAAACTAATAGACCGTTCTCACATAGATAACGATCAAATCGAGGAAAAGACAGAAGAAACCGTCCAAGAAGCCATAGACAACAACGAAGAACCTCTTACTGACCATGGGGAAGATTGAGAACCAGACCGTAGTATTATTAAGCTGCGGTCTTTTTGTGTACGTTCTCCTATAAGGTTTATATATATTTTTAGAAATTATTAATGATATAAAGAGATAAGGAATTTTTTAAAAATCTGTTATTATAAATAATAAAAGGTAAATTGCTTATTATATTCGACTAGATTTAAAACAATAACTGAATTTAAATTAAACATTAGGGAAATTTATATAAGTGAGGTTTAGGAATCCTAACACAAAGAGAACAAAGAAAAGCTGCAAAAGAATTTTCTAAAAGATGGGAAGGAATAGGATATGAAAAAGGAGATTCAGCTAGATTTTGGCTATCACTTTTAAATGAAGTTTATGGTGCAGAACATCCAGCAGAATATATTCGTTTTGAAGACCAAATAATGCTTGATCATACAAGCTTTATAGACGGTTATATACCTTCAACACACGTTTTAATTGAGCAAAAATCAATAGATAAAGATTTAAAAAAAGGCATTAGACAATCAGATGGTTAACTTCTATCACCTTTTCAACAAGCAAAGAGATATTCTATTGAGTTGCCATATGATGATAGACCAAGGTGGATAGTACTATCTAACTTTCAAGAATTTCATATTTTTGATATGAATAAACCTCAATCTGAGCCTAAGATAGTGTATCTTAAAGACTTAGAAGAAGATTGTTATAGAAAGCTTACAGGAAATTTGACAAGGTAAAATAAATGCATATCAGCAAGTCGCTGACGTGTTTTTTTGCTGTTAAAATAGTTACAGGTTGAGTATAATAGGATCAGTTGGGTATCGATGGAGAGAAGTGGGTGTGGCTGTCTAAAAAAATGTCCGCACCCCCTGTAGACTAATTTGAATTTCTGGAGGAGAAAATGGTGGATGAATTAAGAAAAGAAATTGCAATTCAGCAGAAAAAAGGATTACCATTTATTATGGCATCGGTGATTATATGGCTTCTGATAGTACTTGTGTCAATTTTAGATATCAATATGAATATGAAAAATTTATTAGTATTTTGCTGTTCATGCCTATTATTACCGCTGGCTTGGCTCATTGGTAAACTTATAAAGGTGGATATCTTTTCAAAACAAAATCCACTTGGACAATTAGGCTTCATTTTCACCTTAAATCAAATGATTTATTTATTAATCGTCATGTGGGTATTTAGTGCAGTTCCGGAAAAGATGATTATGGTGTATGCAATGGTCTTTGGAGCTCATTTATTTCCCTATTCATGGTTGTATCAATCAAAGGGATATACATTTGCTGCAATTTCCATTTCGATGATTTCCTTGATTTTAGGATGTGCATTAAACGGCACAACGGTTGCTGTTGCGGCATGTATTATTGAGATAGTATTTGCTTGTGTATTACATTTGGAATTAAAGAAAATGGGAGATAACTACAACAAATCCCAGTTTGTAGAGCTTAGCAAGGATCAAGTTTCTATGAAATAGAAATCTAAATCTAAATACGTTATGTGTAAATAATTAAGTCGGTAGTAATACCGTCTTTTTTGATGCCTAAAAAGGTTTCAGAGTTCCAAGCTAAGGTTTCAGGATTCCTATAAATAGTTTCAGAGTACAGAGCAATAGTTTCAGAGTTCAAGGGCAAGGTTTCATTGTATCCAACACGTAATGAAACTAGACCTAGCTGCTGGAAGTGGGAATTTTTTGACAGAAACATATATTTCGCTTCGTAGATTTGAAAATGAAATCCTTAAAGAACTTTATGGAAATCAGATTGTGATGGGAGAAACTCATAATCCAATAAAGGTATCTATTAGCCAATTTTATGGAATAGAAATTAATGATTTTGCAGTATCTGTAGCTAGGACAGCTTTGTGGATAGCAGAATCACAAATGCTAAAAGAAACAGAAGATATTGTAAACATAACTTTAAACTTCCTACCTCTAAAAAGTTATCCTAACATACTAGAAGGTAACGCTTTGAGAATGGACTGGGAAGACCTAGTTTCAAAAGACGAATTAAACTATATAATGGGAAATCCTCTATTTGTAGGATCAAGATATATGGATAAATCTCAATCTGATGAACTAAAGAATATTTTTGGGAAAGCTAAAAATATTGGAAAATTGGATTACGTTACGGGTTGGTATAAAAAATCAGCCTAATTTATAGAAGAGAATGAAATAGAATGTGCATTTATATCTACAAATAGCATTAGCCAAGGTGAGCAGGTATCACTATTTTTGTAAGCCATAACTTGATAATAAATTTTACTTGAGGAAGATATAAATCGTTCAATTGGAAATTCTTGGTTTAGAAGTAAAATTCAGAACTCTATTAAGGAAAAGAAGGGTTATAAGGATAGTATTTTTGTACAAGCAAAACAAATTGTTAAGGAGTTTAAAAATCAAGTAAATCCGCTTTGGACTGTTCAAGATATTGAAAAAAAGACTAAGGCTGAGGCTAAAAAAATTACTGATTTTATTTTCGAATAATACAGAGCTTACAAGAGCTAACACTTATTTCATAATTTTTTCCAAATATTCTTAAATAATACTGCAAATAGATTAATACAGGATCTAATCTAAGTTGGGGAAATGTTATAAATTAAAACAATTAAATTGCTTTGGGATATGGTTTATATCCAATATGGCTACTTGATGAATGAGGATATATTGTTGCTAATATACTAGCGAAAGAACTTGGATTTGTATTAAATTTTCAAAAGTAATAAAGCAATGGAAGTGCCCAGCAAGGCTTGGGCACTTTTTTGTGTGCGCTCGGCATGAGCATAATCTAACAGGTGAAAGTCCTAAGTGTGCCCGGTAGTGGGAAACACATAGCCAAAGGCAAGGGTGTCCATC
>NZ_JBWPWE010000001.1:0-232546 GCF_056590475.1 Anaerococcus sp. C0059F3 | reverse complement strand
TAGGAAAGAACAAAGAAATACCAGAGCTAGTTTAGTTCTAACTCTGGTATTAGGTCCAACTTTGTGGGGTCACTTTAAAGGGGTGAATTTTCTTTTAATTTATTTAATCATTCTTTTTTCTAAGACCGAGGCTTGCAACAAATGATGATAAACCAAGAGCTGCTACAGCTAAAGAACCTGTAACACCTGTTTTTGGGCTAGCAGATTTATTTGCTCTTTGGTCAGCTTTTTTATTTCTGTATGGATTTGCTTGGTCTTTTTTTGCATCTCTTTGAGGATTTGTACTTTCTTTCTTGGTTTCGCTTGGAGTTTCTGTTTTGTTTTCTACTTTTGATGGGTTTTGTTTTTTCTCATCATTTGGACTTTCTACTTGGTCTTGTTTTTCAGTTTCTTTTTTAATTTCTTTTATAAGCTCTTCGATAAGTTTTCTATACTCCTCGTCATCCTCATCTGGTGTATCTATACTTGGATTAGACGGAACAGTATTATCTCCAGGCCTAATAATTGGGCCTGATGGGTTAGGTTTTTTCTTTGTACCTATTCTTATTATTTGTTTAACCAAATTTTGAATTTTTTCACTTCTTTTAAGGGTTCTTTCTACTTCTTCATCAACTGTATCATTTTTCCCTGGCAGATAAATTAACCTAAAGGTTTCTTTTACAATTTCATCGTGACCCTCTTGTTCAATTTTTCTATATCCTTCATCAAGAGTATCATCATAAATCTCTTTTGTAGTAAATTTTTGTGTTGTTCTTTCTTTTATATCTTCTTTTTCTTTTAAATTTGAACCTAATGTAACCTTCCAGCCATTTATATCATCACCTTCAACAGTTAAATTATAATATTTTTTATGTTTTTCAGCGTCTTTACCATCAAATTCAGTTATGATACTAAATTTATTATTTTTCCCTTGCCATTCGTTAAAAATACTAAGTGTACGTGAACCATAAATAGCATCTTTTATATCATCATTATCCCAAGCTAATTTTATATCACTATTATTTTTAAAGTCTCTACTATATTCTAATTTCTTACCTTGCTTATTTTCAACAACATTACCCGATTCTTCAAATTTAAAATTCCCCTTTTCATCTTTTTCACCAGTATTTTTATGTTGGACAATTTTATATTTTACCTTAAAATTTTCCTTATCTTTATCGAGAATCAATGCATTGGTATCAAATTTTTCTTGAACACTTGTGTCCATATCTTGCTGTAAGACAATCCTATGAGATTTTGAATTTCTATTAAATCCGCTATTACTCTGTGATATTTTGTAATTTTTTGTATAATCATTTACAAGTAACTGAACATCGCTAATATTCGCTACGTCTTTATTTATAGCCTTGCCAAATCTACCTAAATCAAATCTTAAAGTTGTATCTTCACCATACTTAATTTTTACTTTTGGTCCATAATAATTATAATCAACCTGTTGTCCATTAGAATCAATATAAGATATAAATAATCCCAACTCTAATTCCTGACCTTTTAATTTTGGGTTTGAACTAGTTTCAGGGCTGGAACTCGAATATTTCCATGTAAATGTAAGATCAACAATGTTTTCTTCTTCATTTTCTTGATGTACAGGATTATTTTTAATTTCGTCACCTAATTCTAGTGTTTCTTGAACATTATTAGCATTATTATCAATTTTATTGCCTTTATCTTCAGAACCGCCTTCTTTTGCTGAGTCCTCTTTAGGTTCTTCTTGATGGGTCTCCTCTACTTGTGTAGGCTCACTCTCTGCCCCCTCCGCTGCAAAAGATTGGCTTGGTATAGCCATTAGGGTAAATCCTAGCATACATGATACGAGGCCTATGGATAGTTTTCTCATCGCGTATCTTGGTTTTCTTTCTATATTATTCATTTTTCCTCCTTCGCGAAAACTTTTCTTATATATCATACTTGATTTAAAATATTTCACAAATAATACTGTATTATCAATACTTGTATATTTTTTCCCAAAGAAAAAACACCCCCTAAGGGGTGTCCTTTATTTAAATTATAATCTAAATAAATCTATAAGCCCACAGCCGCGAATTTTGGGCTTTTATTTATTAAACTAGTTCTATGATTGCGCGTTCTGATCCGTCGCCTCTTCTTGGTCCTAGTTTTAGTACTCTTGTATATCCACCGTTTCTGTCTTCATATTCTGGTGCGATTTCAGAAAATAGTTTTTGTACAAGTTTTGGCTCGTAAAGATAGCTTGCTGCTTGTCTTCTTGTGTGAAGTGTGTTTCTCTTGCCTAGGGTGATCATCTTTTCAGCCATTTTTTGTGTTTCTTTAGCTCTTGTTAGGGTAGTTTCGATTCTACCGTGTTCAAGTAATGAACCCACTAGGTTTCTAAGCATAGCATCTCTATGGTCTGTTCTTCTACCAAGTTTTCTTTTGCCTGCCATATTTCCTCCTATTCATCTTTTAGGGAAAATCCAAGTTCATGGATTTTATCTATTACTTCAGTTAGTGATTTTTTACCGAAATTTTTGATTGTCTTTAGTTCTGATTCTGGAACTGCTATTATGTCTGCCACTGTGTTGAAGCCTGCTCTTTTTAGACAGTTGAATGATCTTAATGATAGGTCTAGTTCTTCGATTGTTCTATCTAGATCTTCGTTTGTATCTTCTTCAACTATTTCTTCTTCAACTTCAATTTCTTCTGGTGGGAATGTCTTTCCTGGTAGCTCCTTGAAGAATGAGAAGTTGTCGATTAGGATTGATGAGCCTTCTGCTAGGGCTTCTTGTGGAGTTACTGTTCCATTTGTCCATACTTCTATTATTAGCTTATCAAAGTCTGTAGATTCTCCTACCCTGGTGTTTTCAACTGTGAAGTTTACTTTTTCTACTGGGGTGAAGGATGAATCGATAGCGATAGTTCCTATAGGATCTTTTTCATCTTTATTGTCTTCTGATATCCTATAACCATTTCCATTTGTTACATCCATAGCTATTAAAAGCTTACTTTTATCGTTAACTGTAGCTATATAATGGTCTGGATTGGCTATTTCAACTAAGGCATCTTCTTTTATATCTTTGGCTGTTACTATCTTTGGTCCTTCAATTTCTAGAAATAAGGTTACATCTTCGTCTGAATGTTTTTTTACATTTAGGCCTTTGATGTTTAGGATTATTTCTGGAACGTCTTCAACTACTCCATCAATTATAGAAAATTCATGAAGTACTCCATCGATTAGTATTTTTGAGACGCTAGAACCAGGTAAGGATGATAAGAGCACCCTTCTCATGCTGTTTCCAATGGTTGTACCATATCCTCGCTCAAGTGGGTATAGGGCAAATTTACCGTAATGGTCTTCTTCCCTTATATCCAATATCTCTATATTAGTTTCTATTTTATCGATCATGGTAGCTCCTTAGTTCTAACTATTACTTAATCCTACTTAGAGTAGAACTCTACTATCATACGTTCTTCAACTGGAATGTCTATTTCTTCTCTTGTTGGGAACTTTACTACTTTTACTTTTAGGTTTTCTATGTCGCTATCTAACCATTCAACTACACCAAATGATGCATTTACTTCTTTGATAGCTTTAAATAGTGTGTTTGTTCTAGATTTTTCTCTAACTTCGATTACATCACCTTCTTCAACTAAATAAGATGGGATGTCTACTTGCTTACCATTTACGAGTAGGTGGCCGTGTGTTACGATTTGTCTTGCTTCTCTTCTTGTTCTAGCAAGGCCTGATCTGAAGGCTATGTTATCTAGTCTTCTTTCACAAAGGATTATAAGTTGTTCACCTGTTTGACCTTTCATTCTGCTAGCTTTGTCGTAGTAGCCTCTAAATTGTTTTTCGCTTACTCCGTAGATGAATTTAGCTTTTTGTTTTTCTCTTTGTTGCATACCATACTCAGATAGTTTGCTTCTTCTTTTTGGAAGAGCTCTATTTGAAGAACCTGTGTATCCTAGGTAGGCTGGAGAAATTCCTAAAGCTCTCGCTCTTTTGTATACTGGATCTTTGCTTACTGCCATAATATCTCCTTAATTAAACTCTTCTTCTCTTTGGTGGTCTACAACCGTTGTGTGGGATTGGTGTTACGTCTTTGATCATTGTAACTTCTAGTCCTGCTGCTTGTAGACTTCTGATTGCTGCTTCTCTTCCTGAACCTGGTCCTTTTACATAAACTTCTACAGTTTTTAGGCCTTGGTCGATTGCAATTTTAGCTGCAGTTTCTGCTGCTTCACCTGCTGCGAATGGAGTAGATTTTCTACTTCCTCTAAAGCCTAGTTGTCCTGCGCTTGCCCAAGAGAGTGCGTTTCCTTGCATATCAGTAAGTGTTACCATTGTATTATTGAATGTTGATGAAATGTGAGCTTGGCCACGTTCAACATTCTTTTTAACTCTTCTTCTACCTTTGGTAGATTTTTTTCCTTTTGGAGCCATCTATTAACCCTTTCTGCTTTTTCTTGTTCTTGCGTTGTTCTTTGTGTTTTGACCTCTTACTGGAAGACCGTTTTTATGTCTAAGTCCTCTATAAGAACCATTTTCTCTAAGTGCTTTGATGTTAAGACTTGTTTCTCTTCTTAGGTCACCTTCGATTGTGTAGTGGTCTAATTGTTCACGAATCTTACCAAGTTCTTCTTCTGTAAGGTCTTTCATCTTTGTATCAGGATTTATTCCTGCTTTTTCTAATATTTCGTTAGCAGTTGCTCTTCCTACACCATAAATATATGTTAGTCCAATTTCTGCTCTTTTTTCTCTAGGTAAATCTATACCAGCTATTCTTGGCATTAAACCCTCCTAACCTTGTCTTTGTTTGTGTTTTGGATTTTCGCAGATTACCATAACTTTACCATTTCTTTTGATAATCTTGCATTTATCACACATTTTTTTAACTGATGCTCTAACTTTCATGTTTGCTCCTAACTTAAGTTTATATCTTATTTTTAGATCTAACTTTTAAAATTAAAGTTAATGTCCTTTGCCTTGGTAATTATTTGCGTCTCCAAGTAATTCTACCTTGGCTAAGATCGTAAGGAGATAGCTCTACAGTTACTGTATCTCCTTCTAATATTCTAATGCTGTTCATACGAAGCTTGCCTGATATGTGAGCTTGTACTTCATGTCCGTTGTCTAGTCTTACCCTAAATATTGCATTAGGCATTGCTTCGACAACTTCTCCTGTAACTTCTATAGCATCTTTTTTTGACATTGATAGAACCTCCTTTATAAATTTTCTAAAATGTCTATTGAACGCTTGTGTTTTATCAACGACTTTGTTCTAGAAATCTTTGTAAGATTCTATCACATCTAATTTTTTCTTAGCATAAATTAGTTTACTTTCCTAATTTATCGTTAAATTCGTTAAAAACTTCTTCTGGAGTTTTAGCGCCATCTATTTTAACTAACTTTCCTGCCTTTTCATAGTATTCTATGAGTGGACTGGTGAAGTCATTATATACTGCAATACGGTTTTTAACTGTTTGTTCATTATCATCATTTCTTTGAATGAGCTTTCCGCCACATTTATCACAAAGGCCTTCTTTTTGAGGCTTATTGTTCATTATGTGGAAGGTTGCTCCACAGTCTTCGCAAACCCTTCTGCCTGTAATTCTTTCAATTAGGATTTCATCATCTACATCAAAATAAACTACCTGGCCTATTTCAGTATTTCTTTCTGCCATTCCCTTATCTAGGGCCTTGGCTTGGTCTAAGTTTCTAGGAAATCCGTCGAATAGTACTATTCTTTCATCCCTATTTTCCACTTTGTCAAAGGCATCCCATACTAGATCAATTGTTAATTCATCTGGCACAAGGTCTCCTCTGTCCATATAAGATTTTGCTTTCATTCCCAGTTCAGTTTTATTTGAGATATTGTATCTGAATATGTCACCTGTTGCTATCTGAACTGCGTCTAATCTGTCTATTATTTTACTTGATAGCGTACCCTTACCAGCTCCTGGTGGGCCTAACAATATTATATTCATTTCTTACCTGTTTAAAAATCCTTTATATTGCTTCATAGTCATCATAGCTTCGATTTGTTTTACAGTTTCAATAATTACACCTACAACGATGATTACTGATGATCCACCAAATGATATTTGTAGTCCTAGGAGTCTGCTTGCTATAGCTGGTACTATGGTTAGTAGGGCTAAGCAAATTGAACCGATGAAGGTTATTCTTGTTGATACAGTTGCTAGGAAATCACTGGTTGGTTTACCAGGTCTAATTCCCGGAACGAAACCACCATTTTGTTGTAGTTGCTTTGCATATTCAACGGTGTTAAATTGGATTTGGTTATAGAAGTATGCGAATACTAGGATAAGTACAGTTTGTACTAATAGATATACCGCGAAACCAAATGTTGATTTGTTGAAAAATGCAGTTAATCCGCTTTCTCCACCATTTCCGAAGAATAGTGATACAGTAGAAGGAATAGCAAGTACTGCTGATGCGAAGATGATTGGCATTACTCCACCCATGTTTACCTTTACTGGAATATGGGTTGATTGGCCGCCGTACATCTTACGTCCTACTACTCTTTTTGCGTATTGGATTGGGATTTTTCTTTCGCCTTCAGATATCATTACTACTGCTATTACTATTAGGACAACTAAAATTGACATAATAGCTATAGCAAGAACGCTTGTAGTATTGTAGTGAAGGCCTTCTTGCCATCTAGAAATGGTTCTTGGGAAGGATGCTATAATACCCATGAAGATTAGTAAACTTGTACCGTTACCAAGTCCCTTTTCTGTCATAGTTTCACCCATCCATGTTACAAACATTGTTCCGCCTATTAGGGTAACATTCATGGCTATCTTTTGGAAGCCTGTTGCACTTGATAGGGCTGCACCGTAAAGGCCGTTTGTAATGGCTATTGCCTGGAATATGGCAAGTACTATTGTCATATACCTGGTGTATTTTTGAATGGTTTTTCTTCCCTGTTCACCCTCACGAGTTAATTCTTCTAACCTTGGTATTACTACAGTGAGTAATTGCATTACGATTGATGCTGTAATGTAAGGTTGAACTCCTAGGGCAAATATTGATAAGGTTGATAGTCCACCACCTGTTAACATATTTAGGTAGTCAACAAGGGTTCCTTCAATGTTTGAATATGCGTTTGCTAAGGCCTTTGTATCGATAAAAGGTATTGGAATATTATTTCCAAGCCTATATATTACAAGCATCAAGAGGGTGAATCGGAATTTCTTCCTGATTTCTTCTTCCCCTGCTGCTCTTTTAATTATATCTAACATAGCTACTTCTTTCTATTAAGCTTTTTTAGATGGTTTTACCCACTTTTTCACTTCGATAGTTTCTACACTTCCACCTGCTTGTTCGATTTTTTCTACAGCAGATTTTGTGAATTTATGAGCTTTTATTGTTAGTTTCTTTTCTAGTTCGCCATCGCCTAGGATCTTAACTCCAGCTTTAGCTTTGTTTTTCTTTAATAGTTTTGTCTCAAATAATAATTCTGGTGTAACTTCTGTACCATCTTCAAAGACGTTTAAGCTTTCAACATTGATTGTTTCGTAAATCTTTCTGTTGATGTTTTTAAAACCTCTTTTAGGTAAGAGTCTGTATAGAGGCATTTGACCACCTTCGAAACCTGGTCTTACTCCTCCACCACTTCTTGAGTTTTGTCCGTCTTGTCCACGACCAGATCTTTTACCTAGTCCTGAACCAGCTCCTCTTCCTTTACGTTTCTTATCTTTTAATTTAACGTTTGGTTGTAAATCATGTAATTTCATTTTACACCTCAGTCTATATTCTTAACTTCAACCATGTGTCTGATTTTGTGAACCATTCCCTTGGTTGCGTCATTATTTTCTTTAACAACTGATTGACCGATTTTTCTAAGGCCAAGCGCTTTTGCTGTTGCGATCTGTCCATCTTTTTTACCGATAAAAGATCTTTTAAGTGTGATTTCAATTCTTCCCATTGTACTCTCCTTAATAGTCAAATTCTTCTACCGATATACCACGAAGTCTTGCAACTTCTTCTACAGTCTTCATGTTGTAAAATGCATTGATACACGCGTTAATGATATTTCTTGGGTTACTTGTTCCAAGGTTTTTAGCTTTGATGTCTTTAAATCCTGCAAGTTCGCATATAGCACGTACTGGACCACCTGCGATGATTCCTGTACCTTCTACTGCTGGCATTAATAATACCTTTCCTGCACCATCAACTCCTTGAATTCTGTGTGGAATTGTTGTTCCTACTACTGGAACTTCTATCATTTGCTTTTTAGCATTTTCTGTAGCTTTTCTGATTGCTTCTGGTACTTCTGTAGCTTTACCTGTTCCAACACCTACAACACCGTTTGAGTTTCCTACAACTACTAGGGCTGTAAATCTGATGTTACGTCCACCTTTTACAGTTTTAGCAACTCTGTTGATTGCAACTACTCTATCTTCGAGGTTTAGTTTTTCTACTTCACTTTTTAATAAATATTTCATTTTACCAACCTCCTAAAACTTAAGACCAGCTTCTCTTGCTGCTTCTGCTAGTGCTTTGACTTTTCCGTGATATAAATAACCGTTTCTATCAAATACAACTTCTTCGATGCCAGCTTCAAGAGCTCTCTTGCCGATTGCTGCTCCAACTTTCTTAGCTGTTTCAACGTTAGCGTGTTCGCTTTCTGCTACATCTTTTTGAAGGCTGTTAGCACTTGCAAGTGTTACACCGTTAACATCGTCAATTAGTTGTGCATAGATGTTTGTGTTTGATTTATAAACTGAAAGTCTTGGTCTTTGAGGAGTTCCTGATATCTTTGCTCTAACTCTTTTTTTACGAGTTATAAGTCTATCGTTTTTATTCTTTTTAGCCATTTATATCTCCTACTTACCTGTCTTACCAACTTTACGTCTTACATGCTCATCAGCGTATCTGATTCCCTTGCCCTTGTATGGTTCAGGTTTTCTCTTAGCTCTGATGTTTGCAGCATGTTGACCTACATGTTGTTTGTTGTATCCCTTAACAATAATAGTTCTATCATTTGGTACTTCAGTTTCGATACCTTCAGGATCTGGCATTGTGATTTGGTGAGAATAACCTAAGTTTAATACTAAGTTCTTACCTTGTTTAGCTGCTCTGTATCCTGTTCCTTCGATTTGAAGTGTTTTTTGATAACCTTCTGATACTCCTACTACCATATTGTGTATTAAAGATCTATAAAGACCGTGGTCAATGTTTTGTTGTTTTGTATAGTTTTCAGGAATTGAAAGGATTAGTTCGTTTTCAATTTGTTCAAGTGTAACTCTATCGCTTATTGTTAAGCTATCTTCTCCGTTTTTTCCTTTAACTTTTACATTAAGACCATCTATAGTAACTTCTACTCCAGAAGGTATTACGATTGGTTGTTTACCTATTCTTGACATATATTACTCCTTACCATACGTAACAAATAACTTCGCCGCCTACATTTTCACGTCTTGCAGCACGGTCAGTCATAAGTCCTTTTGATGTCGAAATAATCGCTGTTCCAAGACCATCTAGTACCTTTGGAACTTCATTAGCTTTTACGTAAACTCTAAGACCTGGTTTAGAGATTCTTCTAAGGCCAGAGATTACTTTTTCGCCATTTTCTGTATATTTTAAATCTATTGTAAGAATACCTTGTTTATTGTCTTCTTCTACGTTAAACCCTGTTATAAAGCCTTCATCAAGCAGTATTTGGGCAATAGCTTTTTTCTCATTAGAAGATGGAACAGTAATCTTTTTATGATTAGCTTTGTTACCATTTCTGATTCTTGTTAGCATATCCGCTATTGGATCTGTCATCATAATTATCTTTCCCCCTTAATTACCAGCTTGCTTTTCTTACTCCTGGTATTTGTCCATTATTTGCAAGTTCTCTAAAGCAAATACGGCAAATTCCATATTTTCTTAAGTAGCCGTGTGGTCTTCCACAAAGTTTACATCTTGTATATTCTCTTGTAGAGAATCTTTGTTTTCTTTGTTGTTTAGCTCTTAGTGACTTTTTAGCCATTTTTGCTCCTTCTATTTCTTAAATGGCATTCCCATTAATTCTAAGAATGCTTTTGCTTCTTCATCAGTTTCAGCAGTAGTTACGATTGTAATATCCATTCCGTGGATGAAGTCTACATCGTCATACTTGATTTCAGGGAAGATCAATTGTTCTTTGATACCTAGTGAATAGTTTCCACGGCCATCAAAAGAATTTGGGTTGATACCTCTAAAGTCCCTAACTCTTGGAAGTGAGATTGAGATTAACTTATCTAGGAAGTCATACATCTTTTCTCTTCTAAGGGTAACTTTTGTACCAACTGCTTGACCAGCTCTTAATTTAAAGTTTGCTACTGATTTTTTAGCTTTGATTTCGATTGGTTGTTGACCTGTTATTAGGCTAAGTTCTCTCTTAGCTGTATTTAATAGGTTTTGGTTGTCTTTTGCTTCTCCAAGTCCGATGTTTATAACAATCTTTTCAAGTCTTGGAACTTGCATAACATTTTTATAACCGAACTGTTCGATAAGTTTTTCAACAACTTCGTTTTGATATTTTTCTTTAAGTCTCTGTGTCATAATATCTCCTATTACCTAGTCGAATTTTTCGTCAGTCTTTTTTGATTTACGAATCTTTTTGCCGTCTTCGTAAACAATTCCTGTACGAACACCTTTTTTAAGTTCTTCTGAGTATAGAAGTACATTTGATGCATCAATTGGACCGTTTTGTTCAAGTCTTCCTGACTCACCGCCCATTGTTGTTGCTCTTTGGTGTTTTATTTGCACGTTGGCACCTTCAACTATTACTCTATTTGTCTTTGGGAAAGCTTGTAAAACTTCTCCTACATGTCCTTTATATTCACCTGATATTATTTGGACTTTATCGCCTTTTTTTATATGCATTTTATCCCCCTATAATACTTCCGGTGCTAGTGAGATAATTCTCATGAAACCTTCAGATCTTAGTTCTCTTGTTACTGGACCAAAGATTCTTGTTCCTACTGGTGTTTGGTCGTCTTTGATGATTACTGCTGCGTTATCGTCAAATCTTATTACTGAACCATCAACTCTTTTTAGGCCTCTTTTTGTTCTAACAATAACAGCCTTAACTACTTGACCTTTTTTTACCGCTCCGCCGGGTGTTGCACTTTTTACTGAACAAACAACTACATCACCAATATTGGCATATCTTCTTCTAGTTCCTCCAAGAACTTTGATTACTAAAAGTTCTCTTGCGCCGGAGTTATCTGCTACTCTCATACGAGTTTCTTGTTGTATCATAATAATCTCCTTATTAATTAAACAATTTCTGCCGCTTGGCTAATGCGTACTAGTCTCCATCTTTTTGTTTTAGATAGGGCTCTTGTTTCCATTATTACTACTTTATCGCCAACTTTAGCTTCATTTTTCTCATCATGAGCTTTGTATTTTTTACTTCTAACTATTTTCTTTTTGTACACTGGGTGGCTAATGATATCTTCAACAAGAACTGTTATAGTCTTATCCATTGCGTCAGATACTACCACGCCTTGGCGCACGTTTCTTCTATTTCTTTCCATTGAGATTAAGCCTCCTTGCCCGCTTCAATCTTTCTTTCTGTTTGGATAGTCTTAACTCTAGCTATATCTTTCTTAACAGTTCCTATAGCTGCTGGGTTTTCTAACTGACCTGTGGCAAGCCTAAAACGAAGATTGAAAAGCTCATTTTGTAAATCAAATAGTTGTTTATCTAGATCTTTGTCTGATAAATTTCTAATTTCTGCTATTTTCATCCTTATTCCTCCGAACCTGTTACTTCAAGTCTTTGGATGAATTTTGTTTTGATTGGAAGTTTTTGTGCAGCAAGTCTCATTGCTTCTCTTGCTACCTCTTCACTAACACCACTCATCTCAAATAGTACTCTACCTGGTTTGATTACGGCTACCCAGTATTCTGGTGCACCTTTACCAGAACCCATTCTTACCTCTGCAGGCTTTTTAGATACTGGTTTGTCTGGAAATACTTTTATCCAAATATTTCCGCCTCTTTTTATATATCTTGTCATCGCACGACGAGCAGCCTCGATTTGGTTTGCTGTCATCCAGCAAGCTTCTAGAGCTTGTAAGCCATACTCACCATAAGCAAGTTGGTTACCTCTATTAGCATTACCCTTCATTCTGCCTCTATGTTGTCTACGATATTTTACTCTTTTAGGCATTAACATAAATAATACTCTCCTGATTCTTTAAGACTAATTTTGTCCCTGATTATTTCTGTTTGGACGTCTATTATTTCTTTTCTTTCTTCTGTTATTTTGTGGAGCAGCTAGTTTTGGTTCTCTTTCAGCTTTTTCTCCTGGAAGAACTTCACCTTTGTAGATCCAAACTTTGCATCCGATTTTACCGTATTCTGTGTCTGCTTCTGCAAAACCGTAGTCAATATTTGCTCTTAGTGTTTGAAGTGGAATTGTACCTTCTGAGTATCCTTCACTTCTTGCCATATCTGCTCCGCCAACTCTTCCTGAAACCATAGTTTTAATACCCTTAGCTCCAGCTCTCATTGTTCTTTGGATAGATTGTTTCATGGCACGTCTAAATGCAATTCTGTTTTCTAGTTGGTTAGCAATATTTTCAGCAACTAGTTGGGCAGATAAATCTTGGTATTTGATTTCTTCAACGTTGATGATGATTCTTTTACCTGGAGCGATTTTTTCAATCTTAGCTTTTAGTTCTTCAACTCCAGCACCACCTCTACCGATTACCATTCCTGGTTTTCCTGTGAAGATTGTAATCTTTAGGTTGTTTACTGCTCTTTCAATTTCAATATCTGCAATTCCAGCTTCAAAAGCTGTCTTTTTGATAAATTCTCTTATCTTTACGTCTTCTACTAGAAGGTCAGAAAAGTCTTTTTTATCAGCGAACCATTTGGAGTCCCAATCTCTGATTACGCCTACTCTATATCCTTTAGGGTTTACTTTTTGTCCCATATTAATCCTACCTTTCCTCTATATCCGCTAACACTACGCCGATATGACTTGATCTTTTTAATATTGGGTATGCAGCACCCTTAGCTTTAGGTCTGTATCTTTTCATAGTTGGAGCATCATTTGCGTATGCTTTTTCTACGTATAGATCTTCTCTATCAAGTCCGTTGTTGTTTTCAGCGTTGGCAATGGCACTTTTTAGCACTTCTTCAAGTAGTCTTGCACCTTTTTTGTTAGTAAATCTTAAGATGTTTAGTGCTTCGTCTACTTGTTTGCCTCTGATTTCTCTTGCTATATAGTTAACTTTTAGAGGAGATATTCTTTGATATTTAGCTATTGCTTGTACTTTCATTTATCTCTCCTAACGCATTTTGCTTTTCATTTCAGTTGCCTTTTTAGCGTGGCCTCTGAATGTTCTTGTTGGCACAAATTCGCCAAGTTTATGACCTACCATATCTTCTGTGATATAGATTGGAACGTGTTTTCTTCCGTCATGAACTGCTATTGTGTGTTCTACAAATTCAGGGAATATTGTAGAACGTCTTGACCATGTTCTAATTACTTTCTTTTCATTTTTTTCATTTAATTCGTCTATTTTCTTCATTAAATGATCATCGACAAATGGTCCCTTTTTAAGTGATCTAGCCATTATATCCCCCTATTTTTCGTTTCTTCTTCTTACGATGTATGCAGAAGATTGTTTTTTCTTATTTCTAGTCTTAACACCGATAGCTTTCTTGCCCCATGGTGTCATTGGAGCTGGTCTACCAATTGGTGCTCTACCTTCACCACCACCGTGTGGATGGTCTACTGGGTTCATTACTGATCCTCTTACGTGAGGTCTCTTGCCTTTATATCTAGATTTACCTGCTTTACCTACTCTTATAAGTTCATGTTCAGAGTTTCCTACTGTACCAATAGTAGCTTTGCAGTTTAAGTGTACCATTCTCATTTCACCGCTTGGTAGTCTTAGTGTAGCAAATCCGCCTTCTTTAGCCATAAGTTGTGCGCCAACTCCGGCACTTCTTACAAGTATAGCTCCACGGCCTGCTCTAAGTTCTACTGCGTGTACTGTTGTACCTACTGGAATGTCTTTTAGTTCAAGAGCGTTACCTGGTTTGATATCAGCATGTTCGCCAGATTCGATTACATCGCCTACTTTTAATCCTTTTGGAGCTAGGATATATCTTTTTTCACCATCAGCATATGCTACTAGTGCGATATATGCGCTTCTGTTTGGATCGTATTCGATTGTTTGTACTCTTGCTGGAATATTATCTTTATCTCTTTTGAAGTCGATAATTCTATATCTTCTCTTAACTCCGCCGCCACGGAATCTTACTGTTGTTCTACCTGTATTGTTTCTACCAGCCTTGCTTTTAAGGTCTGTAGTTAGTGCCTTGTATGGCTTTGCTGTAGTAACTTCTTCAAAGGTACTTACTGACATATTTCTATGTCCGTTTGATGTTGGTTTTAATTTTCTAATAGCCATCTAAGTCCTCCTTATAGTCCGTCGAAGTATTCAATAGCTTGGCTATCTTCTGTTAGTTCAACGATAGCTTTTTTCCAGTCAGCTCTTTTACCATAACCATATCTGGTTCTAACTTTTTTACCTTTATAGTTCATGGTTCTTACTGATTTAACTTTTACGCCATCAAAGATTGCTTCTACTGCAGCTTTGATTTCTGGTTTATTAGCGTTTTTGTCTACTTCAAAAGTATATTTGTGTTCATCAAGCATTTCCATGCTTTTTTCTGTGATTATTGGTCTTTTGATTATTTGATAAGGTGCTTTCATTAGATAAATACCTCCTGAAGTTTAGCAATAGCGTCTTGTGTTATTACTAACTTGTCGTGTCTTACTAAATCATAAACATTTATTAATCTAGCTTCAGCTACTTCTACACCTTCGATGTTTCTAAATGATCTATATACTAATTCGTCTTTTTCAGCTGTTACTACATATGCTTTTCTGTCAGCATTTAAGGCTGTAAGTGCTGCTTTAGCTTCTTTTGTTTTAGCATTAGCTAGCTCTAGGCTATCTACTACTACCAATTCATTATCATTAAGTTTAGATGTAAGTACTGAGTAAAGTGCTTTTCTTCTTAATTTCTTTGCTAGTCTGTAGCTGTAGTCTCTTGGCTTTGGTGCAAATACAACACCACCACCTGTGTAGTGTGGAGCTCTTATAGAACCTTGACGAGCACGTCCTGTTCCTTTTTGTCTGAATGGCTTTCTTCCACCACCACGTACTTCAGCACGAGTCTTAGCTGATTGTGTACCTTGTCTTTTATTTGCTAGTTGGTTTTTGATTACTTCGTAAACAGCGTGTTCGCTTACTTTTGTAGCGAAGATTGTTTCGTTTAGTTCAAGTTCGCCAACATTTTCTCCCTTAATATTTAAAATATTTACTTTAGGCATTTTATCCTCCTTAGTCTAGGCTTTTAATAGCTTGTTTAACTTCAACAAGTCCACCTTTAGGTCCTGGTACTCCGCCTTTTACTAAGATGTAGCTATCTTCAGCGTTAACTTTTACTAGCTTAACATTTTGGATAGTTACACGATCGTGTCCCATTTTTCCTGAACCTTTTCTACCCTTGAATACTCTAGATGGGTCAGAACCTGCTGCTCTAGCACCTGCTACTCTGTGAGATTTTGAACCGTGGCTTGCTGGACCTCTTCCGTAGTTCCATCTTTTGATAGCACCTTGAGTTCCCTTACCCTTTGAAATAGCAACTATGTCTACTAGTTGACCTTCTTCAAAGATGTCAACTGTGATTTTATCACCAGCTTTTAATTCGGTTTCTTCTTCACCAAGGTTAATCTCTTTTAGGTATCTCTTGTATGAAGCACCTGCCTTATCAAAGTGACCTCTGATTGGCTTTTTAACGTTCTTTTCTTTCTTGTCAACTGTTCCTACTTGGATAGCGTTGTATCCGTCTACGTCTTTTGTCTTAACTTGAACAACTACGTTCTCGTCAGCTTTTAGAACAGTAACAGGAGTAATAACTCCGTCTTCGTCGATGACTTGAGTCATGCCTACTTTTGTTGTAAATATACTCTTCATGAGTCCTCCTTAATTACAGCGGATTGATCAATCTAGTTAATCCTTATTAACCTTTAACCGTCAATCATCCTAATTACAGTTATAATTTAATCTCTATATCAACACCAGCTGGAAGATTTAACTTCTTTAGCGCATCTAATGTCTTAGCATTAGGTCCGATGATGTCGATAAGTCTTTTGTGAGTTCTTTGTTCAAACTGTTCTCTGGAATCTTTGTATTTGTGAACCGCTCTAAGAATTGTAATTCTTTCGATTTCTGTTGGTAATGGAATTGGTCCACTTACTTCTGCTCCGCTTCTTTTTACCGCTTCTACGATTTTCTCTGCTGAGCTATCGATAACTTCGTGATCGTAAGCTCTAAGTCTGATTCTTATCTTTTGTTGATTAGCCATTTTCCTCTCTCTTTCTTTTACGCCCGTCCGGGCGTTTGATAATTTTTGGAAATCGCTTAGGATTATTCCTAAGCTCGCTCTGTCAGAGTTTCCTTATGCATTGGCCTATACATAAGCAACATCTAACTTCAAAGCACTTATATATAATACGACAATTAAGCGTATTTCGCAAGTTTTTTTCTAGGTTTTACAATTCTTTTTATTTATTAATAAAAAAAATAAAACACTAGTAAAAAACCCTGCTAGTAAATATACCAGCTAGGTTTTACTTTTCAAGTTTATATACAAATATTTTTTATTTTTCATTCCCTTCTTTATATATAGGATATATATAGGATTAATATGCTTATGTTTTAAATATCTCAATATTGCCAATATATTTATTCTATGTTAAGATTTAATTAATCTACATAAGGAGGGAATTATGAAAAACAAATTATTGCTATTGCTTTTAAGCGCTTCTATTTTAGCGTCTTGTCAAAATGACAATGCTGATAAAAAAGAAGAAGTTAAAAGCCAAGAAAAATCTCAAGAAACTTCTGAACAAAAACAACCAACTACCGATATAGCTTACAAAGAAGGCGAATACAAAGCTGTTGCCCAAGGTGTTGACGGTGATGTTGAAGTCATTGTTAAACTTGGCAAGGATAAGATAGAGTCAGTTGAAATCGGCGAAGAAAACGAAACAAGCGGCATTTGCGAAGCTGTCTATGAGACTATTCCTAAAGCTATAGTTGATAACCAATCTTTAGCAATCGACAATGTTTCTGGTGCAACAATCACATCTGCCGCTGTAAAAACTGCTGCAGCAAAGGCCATAGAAGAAGGATCATCAAAGGAAGTTGTTGATGCCCTTAAGAAAGCCCTCGTTCCTGTCGATGTAAAAGATGAAGAATTTGACTACGATGTTGTTGTAGCAGGCGGTGGATTTAGCGGAATTGTATCTGCTTATAGAGCTGCTAGCAATGGTGCAAAAGTTGCCCTTATCGAAAAGAACGGCCTTCTAGGCGGTACATCAATCACAGCAAGTGGTAATATGCTTGCCGCTCCAACAGAAGCTGACAAGGAAACAATGAAAACAGGCTGGCTAAACAGGTCTTGGGCCCAAGATCTAAACCCAATCGACATGGAAATGCTAGATGCCCTTATCGATGTTTCACCAAAATTAATGCAAGTTTATGATGAAATCGGCGTTGATTACAGGACTGAACCAAGCGAAAAAGATGGGTCTATTACTGTAAAAATTAACCCAAATGAAAAATCTAAGAAAAACGCAGAAGCAATCACCATCCCATCTAAAAAAGCAAATGCCAAGGGTGCACCAAACCTTATCGCAACCTTTGTTAAAAAACTAAATGATTTGGGAGTTGATATTTACCTAAACACCCCAGCTACAGAATTAATAAATGATGACGGAGTTATCAAAGGAGTAATTTCTGATTCTAAGACCGGCAAGAAAACCTTCAACGCTGACGCAGTAGTCCTTGCAACAGGCGACTACGCAAGAAACCCTGAAATGGATAAGGAATACAACAAGAGGGGTGCTGGTGAATATTCTGCATCTGCTATAGGTAACACCGGTGACGGCCACAAACTTGCCCTAGAAGCAGGCGGTGTTATGAACCCATTCCAAGAATCAATGTCAGGTGTATTTAACGCCAACCCACACGACTACCCAATGGTAGGCGATCCTACAAATGGTTATCCATTCGAAGCTATCCTTCTTAATATGGAAGGCAAAAGGGTATTCAAGGAAGACGGTGGTTCTCACCCACAAAAATTTGAATTCGTAAGAGAAGATGGACAAAATACAGCTTGGGCAATTATGGATAGCGAAATCGCTCCAAACCTTCCACACTTGGAAGAATACCTAGAAAAAACTGCCAACAATGACAAAATTATCAGAGTTTACAAGGCAGATACTATTGAAGAATTAGCAAAATTAATGGAACTTGACCCAGAAGTAGTCAAGAAAGAAGTAGACAGATACAACGAACTAGCCAAGGCTGGAGAAGATACAGACTTCGGTAAAGACCCTAAATTCCTCAAAGAATTTAAGGCAGAAGGTCCTTACTACGCAGCTTTGATGTACGATGCAACCCGTGGTGTTTTCGGCGGAATCAAAACCTCTCCAAGGGCTGAAGTTGTAGACAAAGATGGCCATGCAATCCCTGGACTTTATGCATCTGGTGTAATCTCATCAGGTCAATTCTTTGGCGACTTCTACCCAGGTAGACAAGCTATAGGTGTAGCAGGCTATATGGGTTATATAGCAGGTGAAAATGCAAGTGCCTTTGCAGATGAAAGTGTTGCAAATGACTTTGCAGATAAAGGCGATAAAAAATAAAAATAATTATGCAGTAAAATTAAAATACCCTCTTTGCACGAAAGCAAGGAGGGTATTTTTGTTTATGCAAGTAAACCAATGCCACGAGATCATTCTGACTGATATTTTACTTCGAGCAAAGTCGAGAGGATAGGAGGAATCTCACAAATTACAATTATTTAATTATCTTTAGCAAATTATTTTCTTATATCTCCTATTTACCAAAAATATGACCTATCTCTTTATAACCTATAAAATTTATTTGCTCTTATAAAATTTCATCCAAAGGCTAGCCGCAAGTGGAACTAAAAGTGAAGTCATAATCACAACAGTCCCCAATTGAGCAGCAGCCAAATTCTCATAAGCCTGCCATGATGGATCAAGATTAGCCACAAGAGCAGGTACAATAACAGAATTGCCCGCAGCTGTATAGGTCGAAATCGCAGCCCAACCCGGTCTCTTGTTGATAAAAATATCTGCCGGCAAGGAAATAACAAAGGCAGCTCCTACTGTAAGGAAGGATAAAACAAGGCCAGCCAAGCCTCCTGTTAGGATAGCCATAAGATCAATGCCCGCTCCAATAGCAAATCCCAAAAAAGGCATGATATATTTTTGGGTCCCAGCCAGGAATTCACAAAAATTCTTATCGATATTGCCAAGGACAACCCCGGCAAGTAGGGGTAAACTAAGATCTAAAATCGAAGTTGGAGTAATATCTGCAATCCCAAGCATAGACAAGGTCAAAAAAGTAAAAATCGGCACAGAAATTATTGCAGTAATAGCCGCACTCGCCACATCATATTCATCCCCATAATCAGAAATAAGGCCAATAAAAAGTGCATTGTTATGGTTAGAAATCGCCGCTATAAAAGCAAGAGCAGAAATCCCCAAAAATCCATCCCTACCAAAAGATTTAAAAAATAAAAATCCCAAAACAATAGCAGTAAGCCATTTTGCCAAAAATAAAACAAGCCCTCTCTTAAGAGCAAGCTCAAGCCTCTTAAAAGTAAGCTGGCTACCAACAGCAACCAGAGTTACATCAATCAAAGCATTAAGGCCATCTTTGCTAGTAAGAGCCGCAGTCATAGGCCCAACCTGTAAAAACCCAGGCGCAAAAGTATTCAAAATAGAAGCCAAAAACATAGGCACCACAATAATCCCCGCGGGCACCCTCTTAAAAAATCTAGAAATCATATTTTCCTCCGTGATAGGGTTATTATACCTAAGTAAATCCAATCTCAAAAATCAAAATATGTAAATTTAAAGAGTCGGCAATATAACCGACTCTTTAAGAAGGGTATGTTAGAATGTTATTCTTTAAGCAATTATCTTATCTAAAAATTATTAATAGAATAAATCAACCAATCCAGTTGTAAATATTGGCACGTATGTCAATAATAGAAGATTGATTAATAATAGTATATAAAATGGAACCGCTTCTTTTATAAAGTTAGCTGTTTTACATTTTGTTATACTACAAGTTACGAACATTAATGTACCCATTGGTGGAGACAATGCTCCTATAGCATTATTGAAAATATAAATCATCGCAAATTGTATTTCATTAATTCCATATTGGGCTGCTATTGGTGCTAGTAAAGGAACAAGAACTATCATTGATGCATTTCCTTCAATAAACATACCTACTAATAGTAAAAATATATTTATTACAATTAAGAATACATACTTATTTGAAATAACAGTCATTATATAAGCGGTCAATTGTTGAGGGATTTGTTCCTTGGTTAAAATCCAAGAAAATACAGATGCTGCTGATACTATTAGCATTATTGATGATGTTGTTGTAATAGTTTCTTTAAGACCAGTGATAATATTTTTTAGCTTAATCTCTCTATATATTATTCCTAAAAATAAAGAGTAAACAATAGCTACGGCACCGGCCTCAGTAGCTGTGAATATTCCTATCCTTATACCACCTATTATGATTATTGGTAAACAAAGTGGAAGCAAGGCAGGTTTTAAAGCCTTAAAAAACTTTTCAGCTGTTACTTTTTCATCACTTATTACGCCATAAGATCTTTTCTTTGATATTACCCCAACTAGAATCATCATACTTGCACAAAGTAAAGTACCAACCCCTATACCAGAGATAAATAATTTTCCGATTGATACGTTGGCAATTACCCCATATAAAATCATTGCTATTCCTGGAGGAATAAGTGGAGTGATCATTGATGAAGCTGCTGTTACAACTGATGAGAATTCCAAAGAAAATCCTTTTTTAGTCATTTCAGGAACTAGCATCTTTGATTGCATAGCTGCGTCAGCTATATTAGAACCTGATAACCCTCCCATTAGGGTTGATAATAATACGTTAACTTGTGCTAGACCACCTGGTAACCTAGCTGTTGCTACTTCACAGAAATCCATTATTCTTTTTGTAACACCAGTATAATTCATAAAAATACCAGCACATACAAAGAACGGAATAGCAAGTAAAGATATACTTTCAACTCCAGTTATAGCTTGCTGGGCAAATATTATTGGATTTATACCAGGATTTAATAAGAAATATACCGCTGAACCACCCAATATAGATATAAACACAGGTACCTTCAGAAATAGCAATGCAAGCATCACTATGGCAGATAAAATTAAAATATTATGCATTTAATTCTCCTCCTTCTTCAGGATACTTCAAACCATAAAAGTAATTGAAAATCATCAATATAAATGAAGCTGGTGCTATAGCATATATTAGGCTATATGGTATGTTCAATATACTTGTTGATCTACCACTAGTAATAAATATATTTATAAAACCTAAGCTTACATAAAATAAATATCCCAAAACAAAAACTACTACAGCAGAAATAAAATATGTAGCAATTTTTTGTACTTTCTCTGGAAATAAGTCTACTACCATTTCTATGGCAACGTGATTTCCTGTCCTAAAAGCTACTGTAGCTCCTGCAAATACAATCCACACCATACATGCCAATTGTACTTCTTCCATCCAGGTGAAAGGAGAGTTCAATACTCTCCTCCATATAACACCTGCAAATGTTAAAACAATAAGAAGACAAAGTGTAATACTAGCTATTATTGCATCAACATTCAAAATACATCTAAAAAATTTATTGTCTTTCACTATAAATTCACCTACTTACCCATAGCAGCCTTTACTTTTTCATAAAGACCTTCTGACCAACCAAACTCATCAGAGTGAGTATAGAATGATTCTGCTTTTTCTTTGAAGCCTTTCATTACATCTGCATCAGGTACAACTACATTAACACCTTCTTCTTTCATCTTGTTTAAGTATTCTTCTTCTTGTTTTGCTTGTACCTCGTTATTGTATAGACCAGCTTCATTAGCGGTGTCAATTAACATTTGTTGTTGTTCTTCAGTTAAAGATTTAAACCAATCTGCTGATACTACAAATGTTGTAAAGTTCTTTACGTGTGCATCTAATATTAGGTTCTTTGCAACTTCGTGTAATTTTCTACCATATAGTGTAGATATTGGGTTTTCTGCTCCATCTATTGTTTTTGTTTGTAATGCTTGATAAACATCTCCTAGAGCCATACCTACAGATGTAGCTCCTAATGAGTCAAAGCCTATAGATTGGATTTTGTTTCCTGGAACTCTGATTTTCATTCCTTTTAAGTCATCTACATTATTAACTGGATTAACAGTCATTGTATGTCTGTCCCCGTAAACCCAATTTGAAGATACAATCTTTAAACCTTTTTCTTCAAGTTTATCACATTGTTCTTTATACCAATCTGAATCAACTAGTTTCCAGCAATCATCCCAAGAATCAAATAAGAATGGAGCAAACACAATACCAAAATCATTTACACCATAATCAGCGTAAAATGCACCGTCTGCTAATGTACATACATTTTCTCCTATTAACATAGAGTCTATGATGTCAGCCTTGTCTCCCATCTGTGAATCTGGGAAAATTTCTATTTTCATGTTTCCGTTAGATTTCTCACTAAGAAGATCTGCCCATTTTTGTACACCTTGTCCTAGAGGCTCACTCATACTATTTTCAAAAGCAACTTGTAGTACGACTGGCTTATCTTTTCCATTATCGCTTGTTTTATCATCTTTTTTGTCATTATTTCCTGCTGAACAACCTGTAAATAATAATGTTGAAGCTAGTGCTAATCCTAATATTTTTTTAAACATATAAATCTCCTTTTATTTTGTAAAATCTATTACTACTTTTAACATGTGACCGCCCTTATTGTTATCAAAATCATTAAAGGCTTCTTTTACATCGTCCATTTTGTATGTGTTTGTTATCACTTTTTCTACCATTTCTTGATTGTCTTTTACCAAGTCAATAAGGTCTAAAAAGTCTTCCTTAAGAGCATTTCTTGAACCGAAAATATTAAGTTCTTTTTTCTGTATTATGGTAAAATTAAAATCTAAATTTTTCTTACCTACTCCTATTAGTACTACATTTCCTCCGAAGCATGATGCATCTATACAATTTTGGAAAGTTTGTGGCAAGCCAACAGCTTCTATGCAGACGTCAAATCCTTTGTTATCAGTAATTGTATCTACGCTCTTTTTGAATTCTTCTTCGCTTGAGTTAACTATTTTTCCATCAAAGCCAAAGTTTTCCATTGCATAGTCTAATTTTTCTTCTGATACATCACATATGTACACTTCTGCGCCCTTTAATTTTGCACTTAATGCTGCAAATACCCCTATGGTACCTGCTCCAACGACTAATACCTTATCTGATTTTTTTACTCCTCCTCTCTTTACTCCATGCCATGATATGCAGAATGGTTCTATTATTGTTAATAACTTAGGATCAAGTCTTTTTCCATCATAAATTCTCTCTAATGGCATACTTATGTATTCACTAAATGCTCCTTCTCTCTGAACTCCCATTGTTTGGTTGTCAGTACAAGCATTAACTAAGCCCCTTTCACAAGAATAGCAGTGTCCGCAGTTAAAATATGGATTACAGGTAACTTTCATTCCTTTTTTTAATCCGTATTCATTATTTTCATCTATATCCACTATCTCTGCAGAGAACTCATGACCAGGTGTTCTTGGATAATCAAAATATGCAAAGGTTCCTCTATATGAACCTAAGTCTGATCCACAGATTCCTCCATAAAGAATCTTTAATAGGGCTTCCCCTTCTTTTCTTTCTGGTTTTTCACATTCTTGTATTTCTACTTGACCAGGTTTTACAATTTTTATTGTTTTCATATTACCTCCTATAAAGTTACTCCGTCTTTAAAGATTGAAATTTCTCTAAAGTCGTATTTTTCGTTGTTAGTTTCTTTGCCGCTGGCTACTTCTAGTAAGTAGGCTATAAATTCATCTCTTAACTCTTCAAAGCTTAGGCCTTCGCTTATTACCCTGCCTGCGTCAAAATCTATCCAATTTGTTTTTTTCTTGGCTAATTCTGTGTTTGTTGACATCTTCACTGTTGGTACTATCGATCCAAATGGATTGCCCCTGCCTGTTGTGAACACTATTAGGGTACAACCGCTTGCTGCAAGGTTGGTGCAGGATACTTGGTCGTTTCCTGGTCCGTTTAGGAGGTTTAATCCTTTAACATGACTTTGTTCTCCTAGGCCTAGGACATTTTCTACTTCTGAGCTTCCTCCCTTCTGTATACATCCTAAAGATTTGTCTTCTAGGGTTGAAATTCCACCATCTTTGTTGCCTGGTGATGGGTTTTCATATATATTTTGCCCGTGGCTTTTGAAGTATTCTTTGAAATTATTAATCATACTTACAATATCTTCAAAGGTTTCCTCATCTTTGGCACGGTTCATAAGGAGTTTTTCTGCCCCAAACATTTCTGGAACTTCGGTTAGCATTGTTGTCGCACCGTTTTTTACCAGTTTGTCTGAAGTATATCCGCACAATGGATTTGCTGTTATACCTGAAAATCCATCTGATCCTCCGCACTTAAATCCAACTGTTAATTTAGAAATTGGAAGCGCTTCCTTTTTGAACGTATTTCTATAGCCAACTAGGTCATCAATTAAATCCAGACCTGTTTGGTATTCGTCTTCCACTTCTTGAACAGTTAAGAATTTTACTCTTTTTTCGTTATATGGTTTTATATATTCTTTAAATTCGCTAATTACATTGTTTTCGCAACCCAGGGATACAACTAAGACTCCAGCTGCATTTGGATTTTTGATTAATCCAGCTAGGATATCTCTAGTCATTTCTAGGTCATCGCCTAGTTGTGAACATCCATGGGTGTGGGTTATAGCTTGGAAGGTCACATCTGGATATTTTTTGCTGGCCATTTTTACAAGGTTGTTACAAGTTTGGTTGATACAACCAACTCCTGGCACAATCCAAATTTCATTTCTGATTCCTGCCCTGCCATCTTCCCTTAAATAACCTTGGAATTTAAGGCTTTCATCAAGCAAGTCATCTTTTAGATTAACTTCTTTTTTGTCATAGTCATAAGTAATTATGTCAGAAAGGTTGGTCTTTAAGTTATGAACATGGACCCAGGATCCTTTTTTTATATCTGCTAGGGCATGGCCTATTGGCATGCCGTATTTTACGATATCTTCGCCTTTATTCATATCTTTTATGGCGAATTTGTGACCTCTTTTTATATCTTCTTTAAGGCTTAGGTCAAATTCCTCGATTTTAAGGTCTTTTTCCAGGTCTCTTACAGCTATGGCCACATTGTCATTGGGATTAATTTTTAAATATGCTTTCATATTTCCTTCATTACCTCCCTTATGGACTTAGCCTTGATTTCTTCGTAGTATTTCTTAACCGCTTCTTTGAAATCTCCAAGTTTGCTTAGGTCGTATCCCCAAATATCAGAATCTAGAACTTGGTCAATATAATTTTCATCCTTTGCTTTTGCTGCGAAAAATTCAAGTAAGTCTTGGTCATCTTTTACTGGATATGTCTTGCCATTTTCGTCTTTTCCGAAGTATCCTTCGCTTGTTTCTTCTATCTCATAAAACCTAATTAATGATGCTAGAGAAAAGGCAAAGTGTTTTGGAGTCTTTCCACTCTCATTGTAGAAATCAACTATGCTTGGTAGGCACCTAGCGTTGAATTTTGAAATTGAATTTAGTGTTATAGATAAAAGTTTGTGGTCTACGTATGGATTGTTAAATCTAAGGAAAACTTCATTTTTAAACTTAAGCAAATCTTCTTTTGGAAGGTCGATGTTTGGAATTACCTCTTGGTCAATCAAATCATTTAGGTAGTTTGCAAAGACTTCATCTTCCATAAAATCCCTTACAATGTCGTGGCCGTGGATAACAGCTGCTGGCACTGTTGAGGTATGACCACCGTTTAGGATTCTTACCTTTCTCTTCTTGTATGGAGCTACATTGTCAGTCCAAATCACATTGCAAGGAAGGTTTTCAAATCTAAAGTCCTTAGCTCTTTCCTTATCGCCTTCTATAACCCAAAGGTTAAATAACTCTGAAAATACTAGGAGTTTATCTTCGTAGCCATTTTCCTTAAAAAATTCTTGCGCCTCTTCTGGAGAAGGTCTACCAGTTACAATCCTATCTACAAGTGTAGATGTGATGTGGTTGGCTTTTTTGAACCATTCTTTGAAGTCATCCCCAAGACCCCAGTGATCTATGTGTTGGTTTACATATTTTTCTAAATAGTATCCATTATTGTCAATTAGCTCTACTGGGAAGAATACTAGGCCCTTATCTAAGTCACCGTTATATTTTTTGTATCTAAAGTATAAAAGTTGGGCAACTTTGGCCGGGAAAGAATCTTGAACTTGGTCTTCCTTGAAACCTTCTTCGTGGTAGGAAATACCAGCTTCTGTGGTGTTTGAAATTACATATTTAAGGTCTTCGCTTTCCACAAATTCCTTATAAGCTTTAAAATCAGCGTATGGGTTAATGCCCCTTGAAACTGACTTGATTACCCTATTTTCAATCTTCTTGCCAGTCTCACTATTGCCCCTCATTGAGAGAGTGTAGATGCCGTTTTGTTCATTAATTAAATCTACAAGGCCCGATGCAATCGGTTGGACAATTACTACATCGCCTGGTTTGCTGTCTTTCTCATTTGAAAGGTCAATCATCCAGTCAACAAAGGCCCTAAGGAAGTTTCCCTCCCCGAACTGTAAAATAGTCTCTTTTCTGTTTTCTTTTTTCACAATCTCCGAAATGTTTTGCATTATGTTGTCTCCTTTACTACCAATTCTGGTTTTATAACATTATCTCTTTTTACTTCTTTATCATTTATCAATTCCACAAGCAGGTCTACTGCAACCTTAGAGTGGTCGTAAATCTTATGGTCGATTGAGCTAATTCTTTTTTGTGTATAATCAGTTGTTAGCTGGTTATCAAAACCGATAATTCCAATATCTCCTGGCACATCCAATCCCTTATCTGTAAAAAACTTAAAAAGTTTAATTGCTATATTATCGTTTTCACACTGGATTGCATCAATCCCTTCAGCCTTAATTTTATTAAGCAAGTCTTCATAAGAAGAATCATCCAAGAAAAATTCTATATAAGCATTATTTTTATAATATTTATTTAAGGCATGCTCATAGCCCCTCTTTTTTTCATTGAAAGCCCTGTTGTTCTTGCTTCTTGTTATGTAGACAAAGGCTGGTTTTTTGTATTCCTTTGATTTTAGGTAGGCCAAGGCCTGGTCCATGCCATTTTTTTCGTCACAATAAACGCTTACAAGGTTTTCATTGTAGTTATTTAGCTGAACTATAGGTATGGTCTTGTTTAGCTCTATAGCCTCATCAATAAATTCTTTTTCATTATAATCAGAGCCGATTGTTATAATCCCTTCAACTTGTTGTTGCTTCTGAATCTTTAGATTTTTTATTTTTTCATCAAGATCCCTAGTAGTGTTTGACAACAAGGTCCTGTATCCATATTCCTTAAGTAAATTATCAATCTCATAGCAAGCCTGTGAATGGAAATAATTTCTTATATCAGGAACCAAAAGGCCAATCAATGAAGATTTTTTGCTAGCCAAGGATCTGGCAATATTGTTTGGACTGTAGTCTGCCTTTTTTATGATTGCCTCAACCTTATCTCTAGTCTTTTGACTGACACTGCCCGAATTATTCATAACTCTAGAAACAGTTGAAATTGAGACATTAGCTTCTTTGGCTATATCATAAATATTTAAATTATCTGTCTTGATATAATCGCCCCCATAAGTTAAATTTCCTAAAATGGAAGCGCTTCCATTTTGTATAAAAATAAAAACATTTTAGGAGAATTTTTGTTAATTGTTATTAATTATTGTATTTTTCTTTAAGAAAGCGCTTCCCTAATGTTTGATAACAATATATCACATATAAAAACGTTTGTCAAATATTTCTCATATTTATTTTATTTTCATAAGTATAATTGTTTAATCCCTTGGTATTTGAACTTCTGAAAACACTTTTTATTTTTGATGTTTAAGATTTTCCTAAGTTTTTTTAAGAAATTTTCTATTTTTTCCTTAAGGCTTAACATTTTTTTTAGATTTTCCCAACAAAAAACACCAAAACTTTTACTAGCTTTGGCGTTTTGTTATTTTTAATGAAACATCATTCTTCTGTTTCCTGATATTAGGGACCTTACTTGTCTTTCTGTGAAGATTGCGAAGTCGCCTTCCATGGTGTGTTTTAGGGTTGATAGGGCCACTCCAAATTCTAGGGCGTCGTAGATGTCGTTTCCTTTGAATAGCGAGTTTATTAGGCCTGCTGCGAAGGCGTCTCCTCCGCCGATTCTGTCTACTATATCAAATTCGTAGGCACGGGTTTTTATGTATTCGTCCCCACAATATGCTCCTGCTGATAGGGAGTTTCTTGATGCTGAGTAGGATGTCCTAATTGTTGATATGGCGTATTCTAGGTCGTATTTTTTGTATAGGTCTATTAGCATATTTGCTAAACTTACGTTGTCAAATACTCCCTTAAATGATGAGTGAAGGGTTGGGAGGACTCCTATTAGGATGTCTACGTCGTTTAGGATTGTTTTATAAAAGGCAGCCGCTTCTTCGAGTGGCCAGAGGTTTGCCCTGTAGTTAAGATCAAAGATGACTTTTACTCCAAATTCCTTTGCCCTTTTTATGGCATAGGTAGTCAGTTCCCTGCCTTCTTCTGATAGGGCAGCTGTGATTCCTGATAAGAAAAATATCTTGGCATCTTCAAAAATCGCCTGCCAGTCATATTCAAAGTATCTAGCCTTGCTCATGGCTGAGTGTTTTCTGTCATAAATTACCTTTGATGCCCTAAGGCCTATGCCGTTTTCTGCAAAGTAGATTCCTATTCTGTCTCCACCTAGGGCTGTATAATCCATATCTATACCGTAGTTTCTTAGGTTGTTTAGGCCTGCATAGCCTATTTCATTGTCAGGTAACCTTGTTATATATTTTACTTTTTGGCCAAGGTTGGCTAGGGCTATGGCCACGTTGGCTTCGCTGCCTCCATAGATAGGTCTGAAAGATTCAGCCTGGACTAATCTCTCGAAACTCGGTGGAGAGAGTCTTAGGACAAGTTCTCCCATGCATACTATTTTATCTTTCATTTTTTACCTCGATTTTTATAAAAAAATAAGCAGGATGAAGACTCATCCTGCTTAAATAGTTATCTATCTTTGTACTCTGCCTGATGTGTCTCCACCAACTAGAACTTCTACTTCTTCTCTAGACATGTGGTTGTAGTCACCTTTGATGGTGTGTTTTAGAGCTGATGCTGCTACACCAAAGTCAAGGGCATCTGCAGCTGATTTGCCGTCTAATAGACCTGTGATTAATCCTGCTGCGAAGCTATCTCCGCCACCTACTCTGTCTACGATTCTTACGTCGTATTGTGGAGCTTGGTGGAAGTCTTTGCCGTCATAAATTAGGGCTGACCAACCGTTGTCGCTTGCTGAGTATGATTCTCTAAGTGATGAAGCGATCATATCGAAACCAAATTCTTCTCTCATTTGTTTGAAGATTTCGTGGTAGGCTTCTACATCTAGCTTGCCGCTTGTTACGTCAAGTCCCTTTGGTGTAAAGCCAAGTGATAGAGATGCGTCTTCTTCATTTCCGATACATACGTCTACATATTGCATAAGGTCTTTCATTACCTTTTGAGCTTCTTCTGGTGTCCAAAGTTTTGCTCTGTAGTTTAGGTCGATAGAAACTTTTGCACCTGCAGCCTTAGCTGCCTTCATAGCTTCTTTTGTAATTTCTGCACCATTTTTAGAAATAGCTGGAGTAATACCTGAAGTGTGGAACCATTTAGCATTTTTGAAGATTTCTTCAAAGTTAAATTCGCTTGGATCTGCTTCTGCTATTGCTGAGTTTGATCTGTCGTAGATTACCTTTGATGGTCTTGAAGATGCACCAGTTTCTGAATAATAGATACCAACTCTTTCTCCGCCTCTTACGATGTAGTTTGTGTTTACGCCGTATCTTCTAAGTGAATTTAGGGCTGCTTGGCCGATTTCGTGGCTTGGTAATTTTGTTACATAGTAGGCATCAAAACCATAGTTTGCAAGTGATACTGCTACGTTTGCTTCTCCACCGCCATAGATTGCGTCAAAGCTTTCTGCTTGGACAAATCTTTCGTATCCTGGTGTGGATAGTCTTAACATGATTTCGCCTAGGGTTACTACTTTTTTGCTCATTATTTTCTTACCTCCGCAATTTTTTCTAGATATTCTTTAGCTTTTTTGGTTATTTCTTCACGGCTACCTTTAACAAGGTTTGAACCTGCACCTACAGCTACTACACCTGCATCAAACCAATCTTTGATGTTTTCAAGGCTTACACCGCCTGTTGGCATGATTTGGAAGTGTGGGTATGGTCCGTGGATAGCTTTTACATAAGATGGACCTGCTAGGGAACCTGGGAATAGTTTGATAATATCAACACCGTACTTGTATGCTTCAAGCATCTCAGCTGGTGTAACGCATCCTGGCATATATGGAATGTTGTAAATATTACACATTTTTGCTACTTCTTTATCAAAAGATGGGCTAACTACGAATTTTGCCCCATTCATTATTGCAAGTCTTGCTGTTGTTGGGTCAAGAACAGTGCCTGCTCCAAGGAGTGTGTCTTCTGGAAGTTCTTTTTGGATTCTTTGGAATACTTCGATAGCGTTTGGGATTGTAAAGGTTACCTCAAGAGTATTGATACCTCCATCGATTAGGCCCTTGCAAAATTCTATAGCTTGGTCAGCAGAATTTGCCCTTACAACTGGAACTATTCCAAGTTTTGTGATTTGTTGAATTGTTGTTACTTTGCTCATTTATTACTCCTTTCTAAAATATATGCTAAACAATAAAGCAATTTTTTCTTTTTCTGATACCATTGTGCGGCAATTTTTTTTAATTTCAAGTGAATGGAAAACAATTTTTTGAAAATTCATCAAAAAATCTCCTCGATATTTATCTCAAAAACTTGATAATCAGTACTTTTCGATAAATTTAATCTTAAGGAAATTTTTTTGAATTTACTTCCCATACTAAAGCTAAAAACAAATAATTTGTTTAATTATGGTTTCTAGCAGTAGTCTCTTTTTCGATTAATTTCGCTTCTAGGGCAATATTTGTCTGGGCTTCCTCCTGGTTTAAAATCTTAAGGAGGTTATCTATCGCAATTTCAACCTGGTCTGAAATTCTCTGGTCAATCGAAGTTATGGCTTGGTTGGTAAATTCTGTCGCCTCAATATTATCAAAGCCAATAAGGCCAATATCTTCAGGTATTTTTATTCCTTCATTTGCCATCAATTTATAGGCACTTACAGCCAAGCTATCAAGCTCAAATTGGATTGAATCAAATTCTGGATTTTCCTTTAAAAAATCTATAAGTTTTGGCAAATCATTCTCAGGATTTTTTACTTTAAACTCAACAAAATTCGCATCTTCAAAATACTTATAAAGAGCCTCTACAAAACCAGATTTTTTACCAATGTAGGATCTTGACATATAGCCGGTATCAAGGGAAACATAAAGAGGCTTTTTGTAAGAATTATCCTTCAAAAGCTTCACAGCCTGGTCCATAGCCTCGATTTCGTCGATATAAACATTGACAATTTTTTCATTTTCATCGCTAGTCTTAACATTCAAAAGTGCCATGGGAATGATAACCGACATATTTTTTAATTTTTCATAAAATTTCTTTTCCTCATATGTCGAACCAACGCCAATTATTGCCTCAACCTTGCTTTCAACCAAGATATCAAGATAGGACATCTTTTTATCATAGCTATTGGTTGTCACACAAAGTAGGTTGGTATAACCGAGCTTGTCAAGCCTCCTTTCAAGTTCATAGGCCGATTGGCTCTCAAAATATCCCCTAATATCAGGAACCATAATCCCAATCATCTGGGTAGAATTTTTCGCCAGACTCCTCGCTATCCTATTGGGCTTATAGCCCGACTCCTCAATAATTTCCTCTATAATTTTCCTAGCCTTGTCACTCACATTAGGCGACTTGTTAATAACCCTAGAAACAGTCGCCGTAGAATAACCCGACTTCTTCGCTATATCATAAATATCCATTCTTGCCTCTTATAAAATTTCAATCAGTATATAGAATCAATGCAAACGATTACAAATCTTGTTATTAATGATTATACTTTAGAAACAATTTTTACAATAGACATTCAATATATTTATATAAAACCCTATAAAATTTTACAAACATCAACGCAATCTATAAGTCAATAAAATATATAATGGAGATATTATAATTGATAAATCTAACATTAATAATAAATTGTTTTTAAAAAAATTCAATAAACGGAATGAGTTTTATTTTGTAAAACTTATCCCGTTTATTGATAATATAATTTATTTGTTTTTATATTTTATTAATATCAAAAATTTTCAAATAACGATGATATTTTAAGTACAAAGCATTGATTTAAGCTTATTATCCCCCTATCAAGTTTGGTAAAAACATCGATATCTGAGGAATATATGTTACTAGCATTAAAGCTATAATGCTTGAAATCCAGAAAGGTATCAAATACTTCATCATTTCCTGAAGTTTAACCCCAGCGATACTAGAACCAACAAATAAAGTTAAACCTACAGGCGGAGTACTTTGCCCAATAGCTAAGTTCACTGTGGCTATCAATCCAAAGTGCACAGGATCAACTCCTATACTTTGTGCAATTGGCAATAGTATTGGAACAGAGAGTATAATTGCTGGAGTCGAATCTAATATAGTACCTAAAAATAGAAATATTATATTTATCATTAACAATAATACAATTTTACTACTTATATTATCTGTCAATAATTTTGATACCATCATTGGAATTTGTTGATGGGTCATAAACCAAGCTAAAATATTAGTAGTTGCCACACAGAACATCACTCCTGCGGTAGTTAATGCACTATCATGGAATATCTTTGGTAAATCCTTAATTTTAAGTTCTTTATATATAAACATTCCTACAATAAGTGAATAAACAACACTCACACATGCTGCTTCAGTAGCTGTAAACAATCCAGATAATATTCCACCCATTATTATAAGAATCATTAATAAAGCCCATACAGATTCTTTAAGCGATACCAAAAAATTCTTTAAACTAGGTTTTGGACCAGCAGGATAATTATTTTTTAAAGCGATTATATAAACTGTAAATATTAAACCAGCGGCTATTAATATTCCAGGTATATATCCTGCCAAGAACATATCGCCGACAGATACATTCGCAGTTGTAGCGTATATAACCATTACAACACTTGGCGGAATTATTATTCCTAATGGTCCTGATACCGATGAAATAGCACCGGAAAACTCAGAATCATATTTTTCTTTCTTCATTGCTGGTATTAAAATAGACCCAATTGCTGCTGTTGCTGCAGCTCCTGATCCAGATATGGCTCCAAATAACATGCAAGATATTACAGCAACCATACCAAGTCCACCTCTAATATGACCAACCATAGAAGACGCAAAGTTAACTAATTTTTTTGAAATTCCACCTCTATCCATTAAGTTTCCTGCTAGTATAAAAAATGGTATAGCTAGAAGTGAAAATGAATCAAGCATTGTAAACATTCTTTGTGGCACAACAACAGTCGGAATATTATTGGTTAAAAATATACCTATTGAAGCTGCTAATCCTATTGCATATGCAATAGGAACAGCGCCTACTATCATTATGATCAAGGCTAATAAGACAATTAACATTTAGCCCTCCTTCTTATTAAGAATCTTCTCAAATATATGGATAAAATTCAGGATACCTATAATTGGTATTGGTAAATAGACTATCTTCATAGACAAACCTAATGATGGTGATATTCTATTTCCGCCAGTTCTAATTAACTCTAATCCATATACAATTAATATTAGTGAAAAGAGCATTATTATAATTAATCCAACAATATCTAACAATTTTTTACCATTTTTACCAAATTTTTCATACACAAAATCCACTTTGAAATTCTCGTCTCTCTTGGTTACAACTACTGATGCAAGCAAAACATTAAATATAAATAAGTATCTACTTGCTTCCTCAGTCCAAGCAAGAGGTTTATGAATCAATAGCCTCGAAAAAACTTGTAAAAATGCTACAAATAGAAGAACAAAGAATGAGCTAGTTATAATAAAATATTCAATTTTATTTAACATTGAAAAAAATTTTCTCATGCTATCCCCTAGTATTTTTCACCTAATTTATCAATTTCTTTAAGTTTATCTTCTCCAACTATATCTTTATATTGTTCTCTAATTTGTTTACTAGCTTCAATAAATGGTGTTTTATCTATTTCTTTAAAAGTAACACCTTTTTCTTTTAGTTTAGATATTGTTTCTTCTTCTGTATCTTTCCATAACTTTCTTTCATAATCTACCATTTCTTTAGCAGCTTTTTCTATTGCATCTTGATATTCCTTAGGCATTGATTCTAAGTAACTTTTACTCATAACTACAATATCTGGTGCAATTACGTGTTCTGTCTGAATAAAGTATGGAGCTGCTTCGTAATGTTTTTGATTTTCGTAGAATATAGGAGCATTTTCAGCACCATCTACTACACCTGTTTGTAAAGATGTATATAGCTCACCTACAGACATTGTAACACCAGAAGCTCCCCATGATTTACACATATCTTGATAAATTGGAGCTTCAGGAACTCTTAATTTCATTCCTTTTAAATCATCAATCGAATTTATATCTTTATTGCTGTATACACTTCTCTTTCCTGCATAGAAATAACCTAGACCAACCAAATCATTCTTTGCTAAGGCTTCCTTAGCTAATTCTTGACCAATATGACCATCTACAACCTCAAAGAAATGATCTTCATTTTTGAAAAGATATGGAACATCAAATATTTGAATCTCAGGATTATATGTAGATAATACAGTAGACATAGTTTTAGCTATCTGAACAGTACCTAGTGACAATCCTTCGGTTAAATCGCTCTGATTTCCTAGTGTCGAATTTACAAAGACATTTACTTTTACTTTGCCATTAGTGTACTCTTTTACCTTATCTGCAAAATAGTAAAAGGATTTTGAATGTGGGTGTTCCTCAGATAAAACATCTCCCAAGTTAAGTTCGTATTCAACATCTGAACTTTCTGAATTTGCCACATTATTATTTTCTTTTTTTACATTATCGTCTGACTTATCATTTCCGCCGCAAGATGATAATACTAAAGCGGCCATTAATAGAGTAAATATTTTTTTAATTTTCATTTCTTAACCTCACTTTGTTTTAAATTTACTACGAATCATCGAATGAACTACTATTATTTTCTTATTTCCACCCCCTTAACAAAAGCTATGCTTTTTATATATTTATCGCTTTCAAATATTCATTCCACTGAATTTCAAATGGTTGATTGACAGATGGAATTGGCCTTACTTCTTCCCACTCAAAAGAAGATTTTCCATCCTTAAATTCTGTAACTTGGACCTGGTTTACAAATTCTCCATCACTTGCAAAATCAATTTCATCTTCAAAATAGATGCTACCGCCAATTTTCGCTTTGATATGGTCGTAATAATCTTTCATAGCTTCAAGATAAACCAACTGGCCAACTACTATGTCATAAAACTCAAAGGCCTTGATTAGCTGGTGGCTCTTTGCCCTAACTTGGTCAAAAAAGCTTTTGTAGGTCTCTCTTCTTTTTTTAATTAGGATTTCAATTTCTTTTATATTCCTAAAGGCTGCTGCAAAAGATGTCATCTCTTCTTGGTAGTTTTCTATTAAATCATTAATATTTGATTCTTCTCCGACTAGATTAAGGAATTTTTCTATATAATCTCTAGCTTCTTTTTCGCAGTCCCTATCTGAAAAATCTTTCTTTGCAAGCTTTATGTTTTCGCTAGCTCTTTTTGACCCAACTTGGCCTGCATTTAAGGCTGATCCGCCTGGCCTATAGATGCCGTGACTTCCTGCAACTTCACCTGCAGCATAAAAGCCCTTGATATTGGTTTGATAGTCCTTGTCTATATAAAGACCGCCGTTGTTGTGTTGGGCACAAAGAGATATTTCCAGTGGCTCTTTTTTAAGGTCCACTCCATGGTCAATATAGAAATCGTAGGCCTTTTTATTCATCTTAAGGAGCCTATCAATTGGCTTTTCAAGTCTTGCATCATTAGATAAGATATAATCTTTTACTTCCTTATCTAAGTCATCAAAGGGAATATCTTTGAAGGATGGATTGTTCCTAAAATCAAGGAAGACCCTCCTGTTTTTGTAAACTTCTTCCTTATATACAAGATAGTCTACCATAGATGAACCCTCAATTTTTTTAACATCAAACGGCCATTGGTAGCCTTTTAAGAAGACATTTTTAAGTAAGACTTTAAAGTCATCGTAATATTCAGCAAGAAAATCATATTCATTCCCATCTACATCTAGGGAATAAAACCTTGGCATCACCTGCATATAAGTCCCTGACACATTCCACTTTGGCTTTATTGATGACATCCCATATTGGAAATGAGTTAGGTTCATGCCCTTTACACCCGCATCTAGGGCAAGGCCAGTTGACCCTTTTTGTCCATTTGGATATACAGTGTTGGAGTAGAGATTTGCTGGTCCTCCTGTTGCATAAATTATATTTTTTGCTTCTATCAGATAAAAATCTCCCTTGTTTAAACACAAGACCCCATCAAATTCATCCTTAGATGTAAATATTTTTACAACCTTGTAATGGTTAAGAATTTTTATCCCATAAGACCTAGCTCTTTTTTCAAGCTTTTCTGTCATTTGTTTGGATGTATAAGGTCCTGCAGATGTAGCTCTTTTGTTTGGATCGTGGTCTGTTTTATAGCCTATATATTCCCCGTATTCATTAAAGGGAAATTCCACACCAAGTTCTACTAGGTTCATAAAGGATCTTACTGATTCGCTAGCTTCTACCTTGGCTATATCACCATGAATGTGCATTCCATCATAGTAAACCGCCGCCATCTTGTCAACAGAATCATCATCTGACGATTCTAAGGCCAATTTGTAATAAGTTTGCTTATCCGAACCAGCATTTCTACTTGTACCTAAGTTAACATCTTCTGTAATAATAGCTATGTTCTTAATATCGTTTTCAAATAGCCTATTAGCGGCATTAAAGCCCGCTGCTCCAGATCCAACGACTATTGCATCGTATTTTTCTTTATAAAGTTTGTAATGTGTAGCCGCCGTCAACTCTTATCACCTGTCCTGTTGTATATTTAAACTTAAACTCAGCAAGGGCACTTACTGCTAGGGCTATGTCTTCAGGATAACCCCATCTTTTAATAGGAGTAATTCCTTCTGCAAAAAGCTTGTCATATTTTGATTCAGCAACCTTGGTCATGTCTGTCTTTATTATGCCTGGTTGGATTTCATAAACATTTATTCCATATTCTCCAAGCTTTGAAGCAAAAAGTTTTGTAATCATTGATATAGCAGCCTTTGATATGCAGTAGTCAGCCCTGTCAGTGCTCACAACTGATGAAGACACTGAAGAAATATTTATAATGCACTTATCTTCTGTTGAATTATCTTGAATCATCCTTCTTGCCACGTCTTGGCTTAAAAAGAACATTGATTTTGTGTTGATTTCAAAAAGTCTATCTATACTTTCTTCTGAAACTTTCAATATATCTTCTCGAACTTTTGGCGCAACTCCAGCATTGTTTACCAGAATATTAATTGAGCCAAATCTTTCATAGGCCTTTTCTACGAACTTTTTCCTGTCTTCTTTATCGGCGATATTGCCCTTATAATAGAAGATTTTTTCTTCATCGTAGATTTTGCTAAATTCGTCGTAGTCTTCAATATTTCTTGTCCCAAAGGCGCAAATTTTGTAACCATCTTTTAGAAGTTGCTTGGTAATACCAAGTCCTATTCCCCTAGTGGCTCCAGTTATAATAGCTACTCTTTCACTCATTTATTCAATTCCTTTACATACTTACCATAAGTTTGCCTATTTCTAACCACGCATCCTGCTGGCAAAAAGTTTGCCTTAAGCTTTGAGCAAAGATTGCAGGTTATGCATACCTTATTTTTGTCCATTTTTCCATTTTTTAGAAGGTCATTTCCTAATTCAGGATAGGCTAGCATGTCTCTACCGAAACCAGCTAGGCTTATCTTTCCATCTCGGATGAGTCCTTCCGCAACATTTGCCCCAAATTCTCTGAAGAATGTATAGCCAACTCCCACAAAGATCATTTCCGGGAAGAGCTTTTGGAGTTTTCCACACATTTCAAAAATCCTAAATGAAGAAGTAAATGGACTTTCAATTGTTTCATCCTTTTTTAAATCTGAAGGCTTGCTAATATATGAAATAAAATAAGGATTTCCAAGGGTTAGGGAAATGAGTTTTACACCCCTAGCCTGTAATTGTTCAATAAGCTTTATTGTTTCTGTAAGGTCATAGTCAAGGTTGGCTGTGGTTGCAAAACCATGTTCAGTCATATCCGCCATATTAAGTCTAACAGCTATATCAAGACCTTTACACTCCTCATCTTTTCTAATTAGATCAATTGTTTCAAGGATGAATTTAGTCCTATTTTCAAAACTTCCACCATAAGTACCCTTCCTATCTGTAGCTGAAAGAAGCTCTGATAAGAGGTAGCCATGGCAAGCCTTGATATCTACAGCATCAAAGCCCGCTTTTTTAGCAAGCCTAGCTGCTTTTAGGTAATCATTTTTAAGCCCATCAAGGTAGGAGTCACTTACAAGTTCCCTATCTTTCTCTATTCCTCTTTTGGCATCTAGTTTTTCTCTGTGAGTTGCTATTTGAGCATTTTCTTCCTTACCAATATTTGAATATCTTCCAGAATGGTTTAATTGTAAAACTGTATAAGCTTCGCCACCATAGGCTGATTCTTTTGAAGCTTCCTTTATTTCAAAATTTAAGCTTTGAAAATCGTTTACAGTATCATCATTAATAAAGAGTTGATTGTCATTACTCATACCTTCCTTATTAACGGAAGTGGCCTCAAGCCAAATTAATCCATAGCCACCCTTGGCTACATCTATGTATTTTTTCTTGGTAAGATCAGTTGGCCTGCCGTCTTTGCCATCTACACCTTCCATAGGAAGAGCAACCAGCCTATTTACAAGCTTAAAATCATTTAACATAATTGGCGAAGTTAAATCGGCCATTTCCTTTGCCGCATGGATACCATGTTTGCCTAATTCTATATTTAAGTCTCCAATATTTGTATATCCAAACTTCCTTATATTTTCCAATATCTATACCTCCACTCTTTAATTATCATTATAACAAAGTAAAATAAGGATAACGATATCAAAGTTTGTAAAAGTATATACATTTCTTGTAGAAAGGGATTTTTAATGAAACATAATATAGATATATATTACAATACTGATAGTTTAAATATACCTAATATACATTTTCATAATGATGTTGAAATCATTTTTATTGAAGAAGGTAGTAGTATATTCTTGATAGAAGGAAAAGAAATTTTAGCAAACAGAAATTCAATCGTTATAATTTCTAATTTAGAAAAACACTCTATGCATATCAATACGTATCCTTACAATAGATATGTAGTTAAGATTAAAGATTTACAAGAAATAAATATGTTACCCTCTAAAGTATATATTAAAATATTTCAAAATAGACCTGATAATTTTCCATACGTTTTTAAATTTAATGAAAATACATCATCTCAAATCAGAGATATTTTTGATAATTTAATGAATAATTACAACGAATCTATTTTTTCGAAAGAATACGAAAAGCTTCTAATCAATCAATTAATGATTCTGATTTTTAGATCTAACGATTTCTTTTATAATTGGGAAAACACTGATTTTGAAAAGACAATTTTTAAGATTCAAGAATATATCAATAAGAATTATAAGGATAATATTAATTTAAAATTAATAGAAGAACTCTTTTTCATAAATAGATATGAAGTTAGCAGGCACTTCAAAAAAATTACAGGATACAACTTTAAAACGTACTTGATACTTGTTAGAATCTCTATAGCGAAAGATTTGTTAGTAAATAGTAATCTATCAATTTCTGAAATAACAAACAAAATAGGATATAGTTCAGAAACATTATTTATTAGAATGTTTAAAAAATACGAAAGCATCACTCCTACCCGCTATAGATCATCTTATAAATCAGACTGAAATAATAACCTTTTTTATAAATTTTTTCACTTGTAGATATACTCAAACGCTGTAAGGTGTTATAAAGTATTTAAGTAAATTAAAATAATATCTTATATCACTATGTATCTATTGATCTACTATAATTTATCATAACTTATATATGTTTCTTGATTTTTTCTAAATTCCCCGCAAAAAACCCCAAGTCAATGCTTGGGGTCTTTAGAGGGCACTTAGAAAATTTTATTTATTTTTCTTTGCTCCCATCATATTAAATACGATTAGGGCTAAGATTGTGAATGCTGTTAGCATTGTAGCAAGTGCTGCGGCTACTCCGTAGTTTCCTCTTACTACTTCTGTGTAGATAGAAACTGTCATTGTCCTTGTCTTTAAATTTGTAAGGATGATGGATGAAGATAGCTCTGATATCAAGGTTACGTATGATAAAATTGAGCCTGCTACTACTCCCCTCATCATTAGTGGGAGGGTGATTTGTGCGAATGTCTTAAACTTGCTTGCTCCGAGTGAATAGGACGCTTCTTCTAGGGATATTGGGAGGGACTGAAGGGTTGATGTGGCTGACCTTAGGGTGTATGGCAGTCTCCTTATTACGAAGGATACTATTACTATCCACATTGTTCCGCCCAAGACTAGGAAGTTTGATCCCATCATTCCATTTCCAAATCCTGTTAGGAGGGCAATACCTATTACAACTCCTGGGAGGATAAATGGCACCATAGTGAATACGTCTATAGCTGCTGCAAGTTTGCCTTTTATCCTAACTACTATATAGGCTATCAAAACTGATAGGATTATGATAATTATAAGGGCTAGGAGTGGTAAAAGGAGGGTGTTTCTGATTGATGTTCCCATCCTTGCAAAGGCTGTGTGGTAAGATTTTAATGAATATCCGTCAATGAATATCTTTCCTGATGTGTTCTTAAATGATGTTAAGATCAGATAAGCTTGTGGTAGGATTGATAGGCCTACGATGATGTAGACAAAAAGGTGGATTAGAAGGCCCTTTGCTCCTTTAAGCTTAGTCTTTTGGACTGGATTTAAGAAGTTTGACGAATAGGCATTTTTCTCTGATATTTTCTTTTGTATTAGGAAAATTACGCTGGTTACTATTATGGCAATTATGGCTATGGCTGATGCAAAGCCTTGGTTTTGGCCAACTTCACCTACGAATTCATTGTAGATTAATACTGGGAAAGTCCTATATCCTTCACCGATTAGCATTGGGGTACCAAAGTCAGACATACATCTCATGAAGACTAAAAGTCCTCCTGCTAAAAGTGATGGGGTCACAAGAGGTAGGATTATTTTCCTAAATCTCTTAAAGCCTGTCACTCCCAAGTTTTCACTTGCTTCCATAAGGGATGCGTCAAGGTTTTCAAAGGCTGCCTTGGCATATAAAAATACTAATGAATATAGTTGGAAGGTGAATACTAGTAATATTCCAGCAAAACCGTATATATCAGGAATATTTAGGCCAATGCCAGCAAAAAAGTTTGTTATTATACCATTTCTACCAAGCAATAAGATCCATGAATAAGCTCCGATAAAAGGTGCTGACATTGAAGCAAGGATTATGATTATCTCTAAAACCTTGGCTCCCCTAATCTTATAAAAACTCATAAAATAAGCTATTGGTGTAGCTAGGAGAATGGTTGTGACTGTGGCTATTATTGATAATTTCAAACTGTTTATAATGGTTGAAAAATAGTACTTGTTTGAAAAGAATTCAGTAAAGTTTGCAAGACTTAAATTGCCTTCTTTGTTATAAAAAGATTGGATTAAAAGTCTGGTGATTGGATAGATTAGAAAAATCAAAACTCCAGCTAGGATGGCTAGGGTAATTATTTTCCAAAATCCAAATTTATTAGCTTTCGTTTTCATTGAGATTCACATCTCCTTTTTCGTTAAATACGTTGATTTTATCAAGGTTAATCCTTAATTTAGTGTCTGTATTTACCCTGCTGATTTCTTCAAACTTTGATTCTTCCATTATGTTCAAAAGGGTTTTATCCTTAAGTTCTACATTGTAATGCATAGTAGAGCCTAAAAAGACTTCATCGTTGATTTTTACTTCCACATCTCCATTTGGATCTATCCTAAAATCTTCAGGTCTAACTGAAAGTTTAACCCTTTGGCTAGGTTGATTTCCTAGATTGTAGGAGAATTTTTCTCCAGAATCTATGATAATTTCTTTATTATCTGCGTCATAATTTCCACTTAATACATTGTTTGTTCCTATAAATGAAGCTACGAACATATTGTTTGGCTTGTGGTAAATCTTTCTTGGTTTGTCACATTGTTCAATAACTCCATCTTTCATAACAGCAATCCTGTCTGATACTGCCATAGCTTCTTCTTGGTCGTGGGTTACATAAACTGTTGTGATACCAATTTCTTTTTGAATTCTTCTGATTTCTTCTCTAAGGTCTACCCTTAATTTAGCATCTAGGTTACTTAAAGGCTCATCCATTAATAAAACGTCTGGCTCAATAACTATAGCTCTTGCTAGGGCCACCCTTTGTTGCTGACCACCTGAGAGGTTTTGAGGTTTTCTGTCGGCATATTCTCTGATTTTCATTATATCGAGAATTTTTTCAACTCTCTCATCCATCTCATCTTTTGGTACCTTTCTTTCTTTAAGGCCAAATTCTATATTGCCCCTAACTGTCATATTTGGGAAGACTGCATAGTTTTGGAATACCATTCCTATGTTTCTCTTGGATGGGTCCATGTTGTTAATGAGGGTGTCATTAAAATAAAATTCGCCGCCCTCAATTGAATTAAAGCCGGCTATCATCCTAAGTAATGTTGTCTTTCCACAGCCTGAAGGCCCAAGGAGGGTGAAAAATTCACCATCCTGGATTTCTAGGTTGACAGATTTTATTACTGTCTTTTCGCCGTATTTTTTAACGGCGTCTTTGATTATAATTTTTGACATCTTAGTTTCCTGCTTCTACAAGAAGGTTTGTAAATCTTTCGATGATTTTTTCTCTATTTTCGTTTACATAGTCATAATCTTCTTGTAATTGCTTGATTTCTGTGATTGGTTTCATAAAGTCGCTTACTTCTGCGTCTTCTCTGATTGGTCTGTTTGTTGTTTGTGTGCCTAGAATATCTTGAGCTTCTTTAGAGTTTAGGAAGTCCATGAATAGCTTAGCATTGTTTGGGTGTGAGCAGTTCTTAATTATACCTGAACCTGCTGGTAGGAAGATAACTCCTTCTTCCATGTAAACTATATCGATATTGTCAGCACCGTCCTTGATTAGTTGCATAACTGGGTCTTCATAAGAAATACCCACTGCCATTTCTCCGTCTACTACAGTTTTGTAAACTGAAGATGAAGATGATTGGATTTTGCCGTCGATGTTTTTAAATAATTTGTCAACATAATCCCAAGCTTCGTCTGATTCATAGCCACCCATAGCTACTAACATATTTGTTAGGTGTGAGAAAGCTGATGATGAAGATGATGGGTCACTTGTTGCGATTTTGCCCTTAAGTTCTGGGTTTAATAGGTCCTTGTAACCCTTGATTTCAATACCATCTGTAAGGTCTTTGTTTACGATAATTACAGAACCATCAAGTGTATAGCTTGTTTTGTAGCCATCTTTGTTTCTGAAAGCTTCTGGAAGTTCGCTATCGTGGCTTGAAACGTATTCTTCAAATAAGTCTTTGTTTTCAGAATAGGTAGAGAATGATCCACCAAAGATAACGTCTGCTACTGGAGCTGATGCTTCACCTCTTAGTTTGGTGAAAAGTTCGCCTGTACCAGCTTGTTCTAGTTGAACTGTGATACCATATTTTTCTTCAAATGCAGGAATTATTGAGTTGATAAGTCCTTCTGAGTTTGGTGAATAAACAATTAAAGTTTCTTCATCGTCCTTTTTTACTTCTTCAGCAGATTCTTCTACCTTTGTTTCTGCCTTTTCTTCTTTGACATCGTTTTCTTCTTTAGCATTATTTCCGCATCCTGAAGCTAGGATAAGTCCAAATACTGCTAAAATACTGAGTAATTTCTTTTTCATATTTTCCTCCAAATGTTTTCTTACCTATAGTATATCATTTTTACCCACAAAAAAAGTACACTATTTTACACAATAGGTGTACTTTTTAATCAACTTTACATTTTATAGGTCAGATGGCGACATACCGAGGTATTTTTTAAAGACCCTGGCGAAATATTTTGCAGAAGAATACCCGCACATATAAGCAATTTCTGTAATATTATAATCAGAATTTTTAAGCAAATCGATAGCCTTATTTATCCTATATCTGTTCAAATATTCGTTAAAAGTGATGTGGACTTCCTTCTTAAACTTCCTATTAAGCATGGATTCTGAATAAGCTAACTCCTTTGATAGGTCTGAAATCGAAATTTTTTCCTCGTAGTTGTTCTTTATATAGTCAATCATTTCAAGAACAGTACTATCCTTTATAAGCGGATTTAGGCTAATATCAACCGCATTTTCAAGGTCCGTTTTTTGGGAAATTACATTTCTCTTTTTATAAATTATTTCCCTAGCATTTATCAGAGCTTCCTTTAGATCATCAAGGCTGATTGGTTTTAAAAGATAGTCCGTAACCCCGTATTTAAGCGCTCTTTGGGCATAGGAAAAGTAATCATAACCCGAAATAATTATGGCTATATAATCATAATCGAGGGTTTCTTTTATCATATCAAGCCCATCTTTCTCGGGCATATTTATATCAGCAAGGACAATATCCGGCTGGTATTTTTTGATAAGGTCAACTCCCTCGACTCCATTAGATCCGTCAGCCACAACAACCATTCCCAAGGCGTCGTAGTCAATGAAGTGGAGGAGTTTTTTCCTAATTAAATTTTCATCTTCAACTATTAAAACTTTTATCATCTTATAATCCTATCCTTATTTCCACACAAACACCCTCGCTATCATCCACAAAGCCTATCCAAACCTTATCCTTATAAAGCATCCTTAGCCTGTTGTAGGTGTTAATAAGACCGTGGTGCTTCATAGAAATATAATCTTTTTTTGATTCTACTTCCAGATAAGAATTTAGCCTCTCAATCTCTGTTTTTGCCAGCTTTTTGCCATTATCCCTAATCCTTATCAAAAGGTCTTTGTCCTTGCGTTTAATTTCTATTTTCAAATCCAAATTAGAAGTAGATTTTCTTGCGTATTTCAAACTGTTTTCCAAAATTGGCTGGAGGAAAAGTTTAGGAACCAAGACCTCCCCACTTTCCTCGTCCATTTCGATTTGATATTTAAATTTGTCCTCAGATTTGATTTTTTCGATGTCTAAGAACTTGTAAATATAGAAAATATCCTCATCCAGCCTGATAAAAGACAGGTCATTTATGGAATACCTTAGGATTTCATTTAGGTCTTGGATTAGCCTGTCAGATATTTTGGGGTCAATATACATGGTAATTGAAATTAGCTCTAGGGTGTTGTACAAAAAATGTGGATTGAATTGAGATTCAAGCATCTTAAACTCGTTGTACTTGTTGACGTATTTGAGCCTAACGTTTTTATCTAGAAGGATTTTCTTTGAGTCAATTAGCTTATTTATATTTTTTACTATGGAATTTATCTCATCGTCAGTCCTTATGTCGATGCGGTCAAGCTCTCCTTCGGCAACCATATCAATTTCCTCGTTAAGCCTTGCAATTACTGCTGTTGAGTCTTCTATAAAGCCCCTGATAGATACTAGTAAAAAGGCAAGGATTAAAAATCCCCCAAGGAAAATCAAAGAAAGGATATAAATAAATTGGTCGTTTGAAATGGTTCTTTTTACAATGGTGTGGACTTGATAATCTCCGTAGGCCATAGCTTCCTCGATATAGGTCCCCTTATCCAAAAAATCCGGCCTAAGCTTATTTAGCCTATCCAAATTATTTTCAACCAAAGCCAAGTCGTTAAATATCACCCTCCCATAATGGTCTGTTATATAAAAGCCACCAGCCTTAAGTCTGATTTTCCTGGAAATATTCCCACCAGGTATATATAAAACTGCCTGGCCATTTTTGTATTTGCCCCTAAGAACATAGACAAAGTCCTTCCTATCCCTAAAAAAAGTTGTGGAAATTCCGTCCCTATCAAGGCCCATAATGTTTTGGTAGGACCTAAAAGATTTGTAATCTCTTTTCTTCTTGCTATAGGAAAAATCATTTCCCTTAGTTGGATAAAAATCAATTTGGTAGTCGATTCCTAGCTCATTTGCCAAACTATAATAAGAATTTACCAAGCTTTGGCTAGCCTTGCCTTTTTCTAAACCAGCGTCAATTTCTTTTTCATTTTCCTTAAGGAAATCTTTAAAACTCGTGTCAATTAGGGCAAATTCATTGTAAACGGCATCAAGATTTGTCCTAGCTTCCTTGAAATCAACCGCATAATAGATATAGACATAAAGGCCTGAAAGTCCAAGGATGATTAGGATCAAAAAGCCCAAAACCTTTTTAAAAATCCCCTTATAAATCTTGTGCGAATAAAGCATAATCTTTTACACCACCAGTCCCAAGGCCAGGTAAATAGCCCCGCTTGCGACCATGACCTTTATTGGGTCGTAATCTTTTTTTTGCATGATTATAAAAGCTCCGATAAAAAGACCCAACATTTTAAAATCAAGGTTTGCTATTTCTATGGCTTTTACATCAAAAAGTGCAGTTTTTAGTATATCAAGGCCAGCAATTAGGATCATAACAACAATTGCAGGTCTTAGAAATTTTAAGACATCAGTCATTAAGTCCAGGTCCTTGTATTTTTTATAAAAATATGAAAGGGCCCCAACTATGATCGCCGATGGGAGAATGCAGCCCATTGTGGCAGCAAGACTGCCTGGAAAACCCGCTACTCTTTGGCCTACAAAGGTAGCTGAGTTTAGAGCAATTGGCCCTGGTGTCATCTGGCTTATTGTGATTAGGTCGTTAAATTCTCCAACACCAAGCCAGCCGTTTTCTACGACTACTTCTTGTTGGATTAGGGCAAGGGCTGCATAGCCTCCGCCAAAAGAGAAGAGTCCAATTTTTAAAAAACTTATAAATAATTTAATTAGCATGGCCCCTCCTTTTTATAAGCGAATTTACTAGGCCAAGTAAGATTAGGCCGCCAATTATATAAACAATGTTGACCTTTAAAAAATATCCTAAAACAAAAGCGATTACCATTATTACCGGAACAAATTTTGATTTTTCCTTAAGTAAGTCTTTGGCCATATCATAAGAAACCTTAAAAATAAGCGCTGCAATAGCTGCCTGCATGCCTTTTAAAAAGCTTGCTATATAATGATTTGATATAAATGCCTCGTAAAACATTGAAATAACAGAAATTATCACAAGTGGTGGGATGGCTGTGCCCAAAATCGCAACAAACATTCCAGGAAGGCCTCCCGTTTCATAGCCCACAACTATCGACGCATTTATAGCAACAGCTCCCGGTGCCGACTGGGCAATGGCTGTCATATCAAGCATTTGTTCCTTATCTATCCATTTTAATTTATCTACAAAGGTATCTTTCATCAAGGTCAATATCACATAGCCCCCACCAAAGGTGAAGGCTGAAAGATAGAGAGTTGATTTAAAGATTTGCCATAATTTATTTTTCTTTTCCATAAGTCTCTCTTTCTACCTATATCTTACTATATTTCTGGGTATAAGTAAGGTGAGGTGAATATGAAATTAATACTAGCAGTTGATAAAAATTGGGCAATCGGTTTGGATAATAAGATGCTTTACGATTTAAAAAAAGATCTCAAGCACTTTAAAGAAACAACGACCGGTGGTCTAGTAATAATGGGAAGAAAGACCTTCGATTCAATGGGAAGGGCCCTTCCAAATAGGGAAAATTTAATTTTGACTAGGGATATAAATCTAAAAAGAGAGGGTGCCTTGGTTTTTAATAACATTTCTGAAATCCTATCCTATGTTGAAAATTCCCCCAAGGAAGCCTTTGTAATTGGTGGAGCAGAAATTTGCGAGCTTTTCCTGGACAATATTGATGAGGCAATCATCACAAAAATTGATAAGGAAAGCCCAGCAGACACCTACCTCCACAACTTTGATAAGGATTCAGATTTTGAAATCGTCGAAGAAAGCGAACCCATAGATGATGAAGGAAAAAAGATAAAATTTGTAAGATACATAAGAAAGGAAAGAAAATGAAAGATAAAATATTATTTGTAAGTGACCTCTGCCCAGATTGTGCAGGGATTTTAGGAGAAATTGAAGACGGAAGCGAGAAATATAAGGACTACGATGTAGTAAATGTCACCTCTTCCATGCCAAGCCTAAAACTATTTCTAAAATACAGGGACACTCTCCCTGGCTACGAAGAAGTAAGAAAAACCCACAGGGCAGGCGTGCCTTCTGTGGTAATTGGGGAAAATGAGGTGGAGTTTTTATAGTTTGATTTTCATTTCAAATTAATTTTTTATTTGAAATCCAGACGAACTTACAAAGTGGATTCTAAACTCATGGAGTCTTGTAATTTAAAAGACAAACAAAGTCTCAATTTATGAGAATTTTCATCCTTTAAAAGGTCGCAATAGCGATTTAGGATAACTTGATAAAAATCTGACCCGGCAAAAATGCCGGGTCTTTTTTTGAAATTTTATAGAATTTTATTAATTTTTTCCTTTAATTTCCTTGTATCTTCTTCTACATTTGGGCTATCCATAATAGCTCTTACAACGCAGATCCCGTCTATGCTTGAGCCTTTTAGGATGTCAATGTTGTCGAAATTCAGGCCGCCTATGGCATAGACTTCAATTCCTACATTTTTCTTTATTTCAATTAAGGTTTCCAAGCTTGTCCTTTTGGTTTTGACGTGGGTTTTGGTTTCAAAAATAGCCCCAACCCCTAGATAATTAGCCCCTTGCTTTTCGGCTATTTTAGCAGCTTCCACAGATTTTGCTGTAGCCCCTATAAGGGCTTCTGGTCCTAAAAGTTTTCTGCCAAGCTCTATTGGCATATCGTCCGCACCTAGGTGAACCCCGAGACCCAAAGCCCAGGCAATGTGAGGCTTATCGTCAATTAACATTGGTACCTTGTAGGAATCACAAAGGGCCTTGACTTTTTTGCCCAGATTTAGGATTTCAAGGTCAGTCTTTTCTTTTTCCCTCAGTTGAAGGATATCTACCCCGCCTTTGAGGGCAGATTCGATTCTTTCTAAAAATTCTTCCTCGCTATACTTATCCGAATTTGTAACCATGTATAGTTTTTTCAAAATTTTATCTCCCTTACTTTTGCTTTTTCCCTTATTTCGCAATCACTAATCAGACCGATTTGGTCCATCAAATTTACAAAAAATGTATAAAGACCTTCTGTATCTGCCTTTTCTGCGGCAATTTCCATTACAAGTAGGCCAATAAGGCTAGCCGAAACCGGGTCAGTTACTGCCATAAAAGATGAAATCATTGCTGTGACCATGCAGCCTGTGCCGGTAATTTTGCTTAAGGTCTCAACTCCATTGTCAACTGTGTAAAAAGAATCTTTTGTCACGACCAAGTCGGTTTTACCTGTGACTAATACTGTCGTTTGGTATTTTTTCGCTAGATTTCTTACTTCTCGGGCAATTTCTTCTATATTTTCTTTAGAAATTTCATCAGCTTTACCAACGTCAATTCCTCTGGCATTTGACTTTCCCTTAGCAAGGGCCCTGATTTCTGAACTATTGCCCTTGATCAAATCAAAATGGTACTTACCAAGTAAATCCATTGCAAAATTATAGCGGAGAGTCGATGCTCCAACTCCTACCATATCAATACTTAGAGATATTTTTTTCTCATTTGCAGCCTGAGCTGCCAGATCAATAGCGACCATCCTTTCTGCCGTGATATTTCCTAGATTTATACTTAGGGAATCAACCATTTTTACTATCTCTCCCACCTCTTGAGGATGGGCTGCACAAATTGCCTTGGCTCCCATAAATAAAATAACATTGGCAACCATATTTATAGCGATTGGATGGGTGATGGCATGGACTAGGGGCGATTTTTCCTTTAACCTGTCCCTGGCCTCTAATATTTTTTCTAAATCAAACATTGCCCTTCCTTTCTTTTTTGAAATTGTTTTTAATTTATTCGAAAAGCCGACCTATAGGTTTATATAGTCTGTAAATACTGGGGTCATGCCGAGGTTCTTTAGGTCCTCAAAGGTTTCTGCAGTTGACCTTGCATCGTCAATTACAAATTGTTCATCACCCTCATCTTGACTTTCTTTTGACCTATGGCCAATTGATGTATCAACAGATGCTGAAATTTTTGTCGCAGCATAGTTTACGGCTAGGTTTCTAAAATCTTTTGACTCCCTGGTTGAAAGGGTGATTGATGCAAAAGGCAAAAACATCCTAATAGCAGCCATGATTTGGAAAAACTTTTTATCGTCAACTATGTTGAATTTTAGTGAATTATCTGCACCGTGGGTTGGTCTTATTCTTGGCAAAGAAATAGCGATTTCTGCGTAAGGGTATTTTTTCTGGATTTCGCTTGCGTGGATAGCAAGTTTAAAGGCTTCTTCTATTGGATCTCCAAGACCGAAAAGCGTTCCAAAACCAACTCCCCTAAAACCAGCCTGGAGGGCCCTTTCCTGGGTATCAAACCTATAGGAAAAACTCCTCTTGTGACCGTAAGGGTGGTAGTAATCGTAGGTTTCAGGATTGTATGTTTCTTGGAAAACTGTCACAAAATCCGCCCCTGCTTGTCTTAAAAGTTTGTAATCATCCACATTGGCAGGATAAACCTCGATGCCTATCACCTTAAAATACTTGCTAGCAATTTTACAAGCTTCGGCAATATATTCTATAGACGAAAACTTTTTAGATTCCCCAGTTAAGATTAACACGTCTTCAATACCTGTATCGGCAAGAGCCTTCATCTCAGCTTCGATTTCATCAAAGGTTAATTTGGCCCTTTTTATATCAGACTTGGCCCTAAAGCCACAATACCTACAGGAATTTTCGCAATAATTTGCTATATATATTGGAGAAAATAGACAAACATTGTTGCCAAAATATCTGATTCTTTTCTCCTTTGCCAAATCGGCTATGACCTCTAGGTATTCTCCTGCCTCATCGCTTAGGAGATTATAAAAGTCTCTTGGAGTAATACTTGATGACTCTAGGCTTGCCACCACATCAGCCTTGGTAACTTTTATATTTTTTACTTCTTCGTAGGATTTTTTCACCCTTTCTTTAATGTCTGAATCGATTATATCCATTCCTGGAAAATAATCGAGCACACTTTCTATATTCATATCAGTCAAAAAAGTCCCTTAGTGGTGAAGATGGGTCGGCACCTGATTGTAAAACTCTACCTGGTTTTGCAAGGTAAGCTAGCCTTCCACCTTCAATTCCTAGCTTGAAGGCCTTGGCCATCAAGTTTATATCGCTAGCAGAAGCTATACCTGTATTTGCCATAATAGCTGCAGCTCCCATTTCCATAGCTTCTGCAGCATGACTTGGCACACCAATTCCTGCATCGACAATAACTGGTAGGTCTATTTCGTCAATTATTATTTTTATAAAATCTCGAGTAGCTAGTCCCTTGTTTGAGCCAATTGGACTAGCAAGAGGCATGATTGCAGAAGCTCCTGCATCTCTTAAGTCCCTAGCAAAATTTAGGTCTGGATACATATATGGAAGAACTACAAAGCCTTCTTTGGCAAGAATTTCTGTTGCCTTTAGGGTTTCAACATTGTCTGGCAAAAGGTATTTTGAATCTCTCATTATTTCGATTTTTACAAAGTTTCCACAACCCATTTCCCTGGCAAGTCTTGAGATTCTAATAGCTTCGTCAGCATTTCTTGCACCTGAGGTGTTTGGGATGATAGTAACATCTTTTGGTATGTAATTTAAAATATTTGCTACATCCTTGGTATTTGCTCTTCTTAGAGCAACAGTAATCATTTGTGAACCTGCAGATTTGATAGCTGCATCAATTAATTCTGGCGAATATTTTCCAGAACCAAGGATAAACCTTGACTCAAATTTCTTATCTCCAAGTACTAAATAATCTTTATTTTCCATTTCTTTCTCCTATAATAATTTTAAGTGCTAAGAGTGCTTCTAAATTTGCTACAATTCCTATATAAGGTGCATATAAACCTTGTTCAGGACTTGATTTGAAGTCCCCAACCATGCTTATATTTTTTATTTTTTTCACTTTTATATCAGATAAATCTCCAAGACCCGAAAGACCTGATGCCATAATTAATTTTTTATCATCTTTTCCCAAAAAATATTCAAACACCATGCTTTTCATCTCTTTTTTGTCAAAGGCTTCGATGAAAATATCTGTTTTTCCTGTAATTTCAGCTAAGTTATCTTTTGTAATAAGAACTTCCTCGGCAAAAATTTTGTTACAGGGAATAGTTTCCTCAATTTTTTTCTTTGTTTGAAAAACCTTTGATTTTCCCAAATCTTTTTGGTCATAGTTTTGCCTGTTTAGGTTCGATAATTCAACCTTATCGTAATCGTAGATATAAATTTCTCCAAGCCCACACCTGGCAAGGATCATGGCTATATTTGAACCAAGTCCCCCACAACCTAAGATTGAAACACTTGCTTTTTTGAGTATTTCATTAATTTCTGGGTCTTGTCTTTTTAAAATTTCATTTCTCATATCAACCCCCGCCAACAAAGGAAAAAACTTCCACTTTTGCCCCATCTTCTAAGATAAATTTATCAAAATCCACTTTTTTAACCAATCGGCAGTCAACTTCACAGGCCAAAAAATCTGGGTCGTAGTCATTTCTTATTAAGAAATCCCTGAGATTTTCCCCCTCAAGGAAGAAAACCTCCTTGTCATTTACCTTAATCACTTACTCACCCCCTCAAAAAAAGGCACAAAAAGGACAACCATACCCGAGGTGGTATGCCCCTTTAGTGCCTAAGCATCTTTACTTAATTTTCTTTGCCCTTCTAGGAGAGGGAATTTTTCATTAAAAAAGACCCCTCCTAGGGGCCTTTAAACTCTTTTTCTAGCTTTCTTACGAAGGTCTTAACCTACAAGTTTAAAGGGTTGATGAATTCATCTCTCAGCTACTAGCACCCCTAGCTACTAATATTATAAGGCAAATTCCTAATAATTTCAATTTTATTTTTGACTAATATTTGCTTTTATTTTCAATATATTAAAATTGCCTATAAATTATTTATTTTTTTGTATTTCACATAGGCATTGGCTGTCATTAGGATGGCTGCAATTAAGATTAGCCACCAGACTTCACTGCCTTTAGAGTATTGTAAATAAGCCAATACATAGACTAAAATCGCACTTGCTAGCGATGTATAAAATTCCAATTGGTCTAAATTATTTTTTCTCATCAATAACAGCCCTTAGGGTGTTCCAAGAAAGTAGGGCACAATTTACCCTTTGTGGCATATTTTGAATGTTCTTGAAGGCTATAGCGTCTTCTAATTCTTCAAGTTCTTCATCTGTCACATCTTCTCTTTTGATCATCCTTTGGTAGATGTCTGCCATTTTATCAGCCTGATCTAAAGTTTTTCCAACCAGCATATCGCACATTACAGATGTAGCTGCTTGACTTATGGCACAGCCGTCGCCTGTGAAGGCTGCGTCCACAATCTTATCTCCATCGAGTTTTAATTGCAAAACTATTTCATCACCACAAGATGGATTGTGGCCGTCTTCCTTGATGTCAGGGTCTTCTAGGTCATGCTTATTGGCTTGGTTTCTTGAATGATCTAGGATAATCTGACTGTATATTTCTTGCATATCCATTATAGTCCCATCACCTTTCTAACTTCTCTTAAGCTTTTTGCAAAGATTTCAACTTCTTCTTTTGTATTATAAATCGCAAAAGATGCCCTGGCTGTAGATGAGATTCCAAGATAGGTGTGTAGAGGCATGGCGCAATGGTGGCCACTTCTTACAGCTACATTCTTAGAATCTAGGATAGAAGCTATGTCGTGTGGGTGGACGTCATCGAAAGTAAAGGAAATTAGAGCCCCCTCCTCAACACTTGTCGGATGGACGATTTTGATATTTTCTATGTCCTTGATTAGGTCATAGGCATAGTGAGTTAATTCCATCTCATGGGCGTGGATTTTATCCATGCCGATTTGATCCACATATTTTATAGCTTCTATTAGGCCAATAACTCCACCAACATTTGGTGTTCCGGCCTCAAATTTTATAGGTGCCTTGGCAAAGGTTGAATAATCTTCATAGACATATTCTATCATATCTCCGCCCAAGTTAAAAGGTTTCATCTTATCAAGTAGGTCATATTTTCCATAAAGAATACCAATGCCCATTGGGGCATAGATTTTATGGCCAGAAAATACAAGGAAATCACAATCTAAGTCTGTGACGTCAATTTTTTTGTGGGCTACAAGTTGGGCTGCATCAACGATTGTGGTTGCTCCTACTTCTTTTGCCCAGCCAATTATTTTTTTTACATCAATAATTTCCCCAGTCACATTTGATGCACCGGTTATTGAAACTATTTTTGTTTTCTCATTAATCTTTGACTTTAAATCTTCATAATCAAGAGAATGATCGTCTTTTAAGTAGGCATAAACAAGCTTTGCCCCAGTGGCCTTTGCCACCATTTGCCATGGAACAAGGTTGGCGTGGTGTTCTAAGATTGTAATTAAAATCTCATCGCCCGCCTTTAAATTATCTAGTCCATAGGAATAGGCAAGGAGGTTCATAGCCTCGGTTGTAGTCTTTGTGTAGACTATTTCATTTCGAGACTTTGCATTTATAAATTTTCTAATTACTTCCCTACCATTTTCATAGGCTTCTGTAGCTACCCATGAAAGGTAGTGGGCACCCCTATGAGGGTTGGCGTTTTTATACCTATAATAATTGTCAACTGCTTCGATTACCTGTCTTGGCTTTTGGCTGGTGGCGGCTGTATCTAGGTAGATTACATCCTTGCCGACCTTGGCCCCATCAAGATAAGGGAAATCTTTTCTAATTTCTTCTACATTCATACTAATTCCTGCTATTTAGCTCGTGAACTTCATCTGCTATGGTTTTGCGAAGGTCTTCGTCTTCGATCTTATCAAGGGCTGGGGCAAAATTTGCCTCAAGCATCATGGATTCTGCTTGTTTTTTGCTAAATCCACGGCTCATGATATAAAATAGCATTTCCTTATTCATCCTACCCACGCTTGCTGCGTGCTTGCCGGCTACTTCCTTTTCCTCATTAAGAAGGATAGGAGCAGACTTGTTAATAACCTTATCTGATAGCATCATTGAATAATCTCCAATCTTGCCGTCAGCCTTGGTGCAACCACGTCTTAGGTCGACAATGCCTTTAAAGTTTTTAACAGCCTTATCTTTTAAAGCCCCGTTAAAGAGGGTATTTGAATCTGTATTTATACCGAAATGCTCATTTACAGTCATTAGGTCTAGGTATTCTTCCTTTGATTTGAAGTAAACACCATTTTCTACGACTTTGGCCTCTTCGCCTCTTAGGATATTTCTGATATTAACCATGGACTTTGTAGCCCCGATTTCAATATAAGTAATATCAAGTTCTGACCTGTCACCAAGTCTTGTGGCGATTGAATTTAAGTTGGTAGAGTCGTTTTTAAGGTCAACTACAACTACGAGTTTCACCTTAGAATCTTTCTCTAAATTAACTAGGATTTGAGAATTTATAAAAATCTTTCCCTGAGCAAGGTCTGCAAAATTTACCAAAAATGAAGAAGAAGTATTCTCTCTTGCGTTAATTTCAATGCTTGATACAAGGATGTTGTTTTCGTCGTTCATTTCTAGGTTTATAAATTCAGTTTCCCTATTTTTATCTATATCAAAACTTGAAAAGTAGTTTCTAAAGTCTCTATTTTCCTTATTTATTTCTGGAGAAAGGCCGTAAGTTTCGCCTGCAAAGGCTGTTTGAACTTGGTTCTGGCCTTCTTTTACAGAATTTCCGTAAAAAGGCTGGTTTTTAATTTCAACTAGGTCATAATCAGCCTTGTTTAGACCTAGGTAGGCCCAAGTTAAGGCCCTCATTTCATTTATTCTTGCCATCAGCCGTTCGCTCCTTCCAATTCCATATCAATTAAGTTGTTCATTTCAACTGCATATTCAAGTGGTAGAAGTTTTGAAATCGGCTCTGCAAAACCTCTTACAATCATTGATTTTGCTTCATCTTCTGGAATACCCCTGCTCATTAGGTAAAATACCTGGCCTTGGTCAATAGATCCAATTTTTGCCTCATGGCCACAGTCAACGTCGTCATTTCTAATGTCTAAAACTGGAATTGTATCTGATTGGCTTTCCTCTGAAATCATGAGGTTTTCACAGTCTACAGTTGATCTAGAACCTTGAGAATTCTTCCTCATTTCAACTAAAGAACGGGTCATGGACTTACCGTTTCCTGCTGTGATTGACTTGGTTAATGCTGTTGAGTAGGTATTTGGAGCAAGGTGGATCATAGAACAACCGTTGTCTATATATTGACCGTCACCTGCGAAAGTGATACCAGTGTACTCAGCACTTGCTCCCTCACCAGCTAAAACTGATGTTGGATAAAGCATAGACACTTTTGAACCAAAAGATCCTGATACCCAAATCATCTTGCCGCCTTCTTGGATAATGGCACGCTTGGTGTTTAGGTTGTACATATTTCTTGACCAGTTTTCTATAGTAGAAAATCTGACTTCGGCGTTTTTGCCGACAAAGATTTCTACAGAACCTGCGTGAAGGTTAACCACGTTGTATCTTGGCGCAGAACATCCCTCGATGAAGTGAACTCTAGAATTATCCTCAGCAATAATCATTGTATGCTCAAATTGGCCAGCTCCTGGGGCATTTAGCCTGTAATAAGATTGGAGCGGAATATCAACCTTAACTCCTTCTGGCACGTAAATTAGAGATCCACCTGACCAAACAGCACCGTGGAGGGCTGCATACTTATGAAGTGTAGGGGGAATTGCCTTTTGGAAGTATTTCTTGACCAAATCTTCGTGTTCCCTAATAGCAGATGTGAAATCCATGAAAATTACACCTTGGTCTGATAAGTGTTTTTGGATAGAGTGGTAAACTTCCTCACTATCGTATTGGGCACCAACACCAGCAAGAGATTCTTGCTCAGCTTGTGGAATACCAAGTCTATCGAAGGTATCCTTGATGTCTTCTGGTAGGGCCTCCCAAGAGGATTTTTTATCTGTTGGTGGCTTGACATAGGTTGTAATATCAGCCATATCTAGCTCTGATAAGTCTGGACCCCAAGAAGGATTATCGATTTTCTCAAAAAGTTCTAGAGATTTAAGTCTTCTCTTTCTCATCCAATCTGGTTCGTTTTTCTTATCAGATATTTCATTTACAATATCAGCATTCAAGCCCTTTTCTGTAATATCTGAATATATAAATTCATTAAAGAAATCATAGTAACCGCGGTCTATGTCCTTTAATTGTTCTTCAATATTAATTTCTTTCATCTTACACCCATTCGTAGCCTTCAGCTTCAATCTTATCCATTAGGCTATCATCACCAGTTTCTTGGATTACACCATCTTTTAGGATATGAACATAATCAGCCTTGATATTTGATAAAATTTCCCTGTGGTGGGTAATTAAAATTACTGATTTTTCCCCATCTAGGAAATTTTTAATACCTTCTGAAACAATCCTTACCGCATCAACGTCAAGACCTGAATCTGTCTCATCAAGAAGGGCAAGTTTTGGATTTAGCATTTGCATTTGAAGGATTTCTGATTTCTTTCTTTCACCACCAGAAAAACCAACATTTACATACCTATTAGCATAGGAAGAATCTAGCTTAAGATTTTCCATTTCCTTGGTAAGTTTTTTGTTAAAGGCCAAAATTTTTGGCTTATCACCTGTGATTTGCTCTTCAGAAATTCTTAGAAAATCAGAAAGCTTAACACCAGGAATCTCATCTGGGTGTTGGAAGGACATGAAAATACCAAGTCTAGCCCTCTTATCAACGCTAAGATCTGTGATATCCTCACCCTCAAAGAAAATCTTTCCTTCCTTGATTGTATAGGCAGGATTTGCCATAATTGAGTTCATAAGGGTTGATTTACCAGAACCATTGGCCCCCATAACAACGTGGACCTCGCCCTTACCAACTGTCAAATTTATTCCCTTTAGTATATCCTTATCTCCAGCCGAAACGTGGAGATTTTCTATTTTTAATAAATCGCTCATTATCTACCTCTTTTATCTATTTTTCACTCTTTTTAAATCATACCTTTTTGCTAGGGATTATCAATAATCCCGCATTAATCAGCATACCAGAAAAAATAAAAAAAACGAGCCAGGGCTCGTTATTTATTATTATGCTAATATTCATTCAATTTATTTTCAACTAAATCGATAAGACTTTTTACAGCATCTTCTTCTTCGTCACCTTCTGCTCGAATAACTATCTCATCGCCTTTAGAAGCACTCATGCTCAGAACTGACATGATAGACTTAGCATTATAACTCCTCCCAGCTTTTTCAACAGTTATGTCACAAGGAAACTGGACAGCTTGTCTTATGAATATTGATGCTGGTCTAGCATGCAAACCAATTTCATTAGAAAGTGTTACTTTTTGTTCGTACATAGGGCCTCCTTTGTCAAATATTTATCACCTTATAATAGATGTTACTATAATTTTGAAATTTTGCAAACGATTTTTTGGTTAAATATCCAGGATATTTATGATTAGCTATTTATTAATGTATATTTTTTTATTTTTATTTATAATAATTTTATTTTTTCCCTGCGGGAATGGCATGGGTGGAATGTTTTTTTAAAATAATTCTGTGTAAGATTTTTTTAATTTTTAATTTATTCTATTTTTTTATTAATTATTTTATTTACAAAATCACTTCGAATTATCATTATAGTAGTAATTCTATATTTGATTAAATTATTTTATTTACTGTTGAATCTTCGTTTCAAGGGGGAGCCCCAAGGGACCTTCCGCCGCTCTCGGCCGCTGGGCAAACTGTCCCTCATCGGGCTCCCCCTTGTACCCCCTCACCGTTACACCCCCGAGCGTCTCCTTATGCGGAGGGCGGAAGGAGAAGTTTGCCTACGGCAAACCTCTTTATTAAGTGGAATGACTTCGTATTAGTTTTCTTAACTCCCAACTGATTTCTAATCGTCAGGTTGCTAAAAACTGATAACTCGCTATCGCTCAGTCCTCAACGAGCCGGACGGGCTTGCCATCAGTTTTCTTTACGCAACCTTCGATTAAAAATCTTCGCTTGGTAAATAATAGAATTATTTTCTAAGTTCTAGATTTTTCAAGGCTCGTTTGGATTTTGCCAAATTTTGTTTATTATTATCGTAAATCAGTCACTTTTTTTAAAGTTATTTTCCTCGTGATTCTTGTGTGTCACAAATTAATCATATCTTTCAAATTTCATTTTATAATCCCAGTAACACCACTAGCCAGGCTTGGATTATGGATGCGATTGGAATTAGTAAAAATGGCATCAAGATAAAATGTTCCTTAATGGCCAAATGTTTCATCCAATTTCCAAATTTGTAATCATCATGTCCTTCTGTGCCTGGTATGACTATCCTATCCTTGTACTTTCCTTGGAACAAAAGTACATCCAACAAAAAGAAATCTCCTAAGTTTAATATTGTCCACTGAATATAACTCATCCAGAAAAGATCTCTAAGTCCTCTTATTCCTGTATGTAAAAGAGAGGTCACACCATATATAAATGCGATTCCTGAAATTATAATCGTAAGTATGAAATTTATTCTTTTCTCTTCTTTTGTCATCTTATCTGGAGCCGAATTTTGAATTGCCTTTGGATAAGAATCGAAGAAAAATCTTGGGTTAATCAGTACAAAAGCTGCTACTGCACCGTTAAAGATAGCAGCCATTGCAATCCCATCTAATATTGCTCGTGTTATATCCATAATATTCTCCTTGTTTATTTTCCAAAAAGTTTTTTAGTTTCTCGGCGTATTCTTTGGGATGTTCATAGAGAAATTGTCCGTGGCCCATTACTTCAAATACCTCTGTCTTCATTTGCGGAAGATACTCTCTCTAATAAAAATAAATTATCTATTACTCTTTATCTCCTAGGATGAAGTAATCACAGTAGTCTCCTCCCTTGGCGATGGTTTCTTTTCTATGTAAAACTCCATGTTGAAGGCTTATCATTACATCGTCAAGCTCGCAAAATAGGGGCATTAATTCATCTACCCCGAGCTTCTTTGTATATGCACAAATGGGACAACGAGTAATCCTATAATAACAAGCACCCTCATAAGGTTGACCTTCAAAGTCAACCTTAAAAGAAGTTGGATAGAGCTTTTCTTTTTCCTCTGTATACCACTTGTAGTACTTAAGAACATTTTTCTTATTGGCCTCTTTTCCTATCTTAGTATTGAGGTTTATTAAAGAAAAATACCATTTGACAGAATAAAGAGAGCGACGCATCATTTCTTGAATTGTTTCTGGTGGAATTTTTTTCTCACTTGCTATGTATGGAGCAACAAAGACAAGGGCGAACATCTCATTGTATGCCATTGGATTGTCATCGCCGATATCATCTGCCTCTTCTATTAATTTTCGATAAATTTTTTTACTCTTCTTAATAATTTCTGATGCATATGCTTTATCATACCTTTCTATTAGAACTTTCTTCATTGGACCTTTAAATAATAAGAAATAAAAACCTTTGTATTTCATCTTGCTAACCCCATCAACTTTCTAAATTTTTTTAGCAATTTATATACAACGTTATTTTCTACCAATAAGAAGACTTGAGCCGTAAAGTCCTAAAAATAAAGCTTCTTTGTGACCCATAAAAAGACCCTTTGTTGTGTCAATTAATTGAACATCTTCGTAGCCATCTTTTTTAAGCTGTTCGATAAATTTATTCATATCTCCGTATCTTGACTTGCTCATCAAATCATGAATAACAAAGACTCCACCTTTTTTAAGTACACGAAAAGTTTCTAGTAAAAGTTTTTGTTTGTTTTGCCCTGCAATATTGTGATAAACATAGTTGCTTGTCACTGCATCAAAACTTTCATCTTCAAAAGGGAGATTCACTGCATTTCCTTCTTCAAATTTCACATTTGCTAGTCCCTCTAATTTTGCATTGTCTTCACAGAGTTTTTTAGAAAATTCACTTTTATATGTCCCACTCCATATGTCGCAGCCCACCATGGTCGCTTTTGGATTTTTCTTTGCGCAAGCAATTGTAAGTGCACCGCTACCACATCCTACATCTAAACCCACGCCACCATCTGGGATCTTTACATAGTCGGCAGTCCCCTCTATTATGACTTTGGCAAGCTTTCTTTTCCCGTTGTAATCAAAAGCCCTATATAAAAATCTAATCCAGCTTGCAAAGAAAATAAGTATCAACGTTGCAAGCCCAAGAATAAGGGCACATATTAGACGAGTTCTTCCACTAAATACAAAATCACTGAGGCCAAGCACTATAAATAGAACGAAAGCCATAAGGCTTGCAAGTATTAAATTCCTTAACAAACTTTCAGGAACCCAGTTCTTGTAGTCAGCTTTTTTATTCTTGCTATCTATATAATTTAATTGTTTCATAAAGTTTCTCCTGTAAATAATAAATGCAATTCCTGATTTATAAACTTATAAATTCATATTTGTTTAGTTTATCAATAAAGATAAGTAGTAGACAAAATATATTAAGTTAAACCATCCTCCGCGAATAATCATATGTAATCCCTTTGGCAACCTGTCAGCAAGGGGAGTGAGAATTAAAAGAAATACAGGTGCTTGCCACCATAATCATTAGGATCATAATATAAGGCCATGTCTCCCAAAACATCAAGTATGAACCCAAAAGACCAATTAAGATACACTTGTATAAAGTCACAAATAAACACCTTCTTTTAATTAAACGATATTGATTATCAATTTGATTATACCATATAACACAGTTTCCTTTCAATCGTATGATTTACTGGGTTCAAATACGCAAAAAAAGACAGCCCGAAGACTGCCGATACTTATCTCTCATCTCTCTAATTATAGTAAGTAAATAAAGAATTTCACTAGAAATACGGAAAATATAAACACTGTAAATAAGAATCGTGAAATGTATAAATACCATACGAAAAATCATTAAGGTAAATCTTTCATGAATACCAATGGTTCTAAATATCTTTTAAATTTTTAAATAATCTCCCAGTTCTATAGACAGATTTAACAGGCCCTATTTTACAATTCAAAAATCTCATCTGCTACTTCATTTAAAAACTCAATATCATGAGAAACTATAAAAATTATTTTATCCTTATTTCTATATTTTTTGATTAATTCCGATATTTTCATCATATTGGAATAATCCATACCACTTGTAGGTTCATCGTAATAGACAAATGGAGAATCCTTACACATAAGAGATGCTATTGCAAGTCTTTGCTTTTGTCCTCCTGATAAACTCATTGGATGCCTTTCTCTAAATTCGTCTAAGCCTAAATCTTTTAAAATGATTTTTGCCTTTTCTTCATCAAAATTCTTTACTCCTAGGCTAAGTTCTTTGAATACTTCATCTGTAAATAATTGATGATTTACGTCTTGCATAACAAGTGAAGATTTTTTCAGCCTTTCTTTCTTGGATAGTTTTTCTCCTTTAAAATAAATTTCTTCTTTTGATTTTTTCTCAAGACCTATTAAGCATCTCAAAAGCGTTGACTTCCCTCGTCCGTTGGATCCTATTATGCCATAAATTTTTCCAAGCTTAAATGAGATGTCTGTTAAACTTAAATAGTCATCATCAGTAAATTTGTAGCTAAGATTTTTTATCTGATATTCTCCACCGTCTTTTAAATAAGGAACTTCTAATTTGCTTAATTCTTTATCTCTTAAGCTTAAAGCGTTCAAATCATTTTTGTCTAGCTTTAAAAATTCACTTCTAGTATAAGTTTTTTTAAGTTTGCCTTTATCTATCAAAAATACACGATCAACTATATCCATCAAATAATAAATTCTATGCTCTGCTACAATTATGCTTATGCCTTTTTCTTTTAGTATTTTAAGCATTTGTGTCAAAACACTTATGCTTTTAATATCCAAATTCGATGAAGGCTCATCCATTACAATAATCTTTGTGCCTGCTATATAAGAAGCTGCAATGCAAAGAATTTGTTTTTCACCGCCGGATAGATTAAATATATTTCTGTTCAATAGATTTTTTATTGGAAAAACTTCTAGCATCTCATTCAAACGTCTGTCCATCTCTTCTCTTGTAAGCCCTATGTTTTCCAAATAAAATAGCAGCTCTAATGTAGTATTAATGTTAAAGAAATATGTCTTAGGATTTTGAAACACAGTTGAGACAAGCATTGAGATTTGATAAAGCTCCAACTCTTTTATATTTTTACCATCAATAATTATTTCGCCCTTTGTCTTTGCGTTATCATACCTTACAGCTAAGCCGTTGATAGAATTTATTAAAGATGACTTACCGCTTCCGCTTTTTCCTGTAAATAGCACACACTCTCCCTCGGATATTGATAGTGATATGTCATCCAATATATGCACTTCGCCATAATCAAGACTTAAATTTTTTATTTCAACCATATTAAGCCTCCCACAATAAGTCCAGCAACTGCTAATACATAAACAAAATCAATTAGCTGTATCTTTGCTCGAATATATCTAGTCTTGGCAATTGGATTTTCTATCGCCTTTGTTTCTGCTGCTTTTGCAATGTCATCTGCAATGTTTGAAGATATAATTAGTAGTGGTACTGAAACATATTCAAGATATTTGATTGGATTTTTAAAATTTATACCCCTTACTCTCATAGCCATTTTGATATTTTTCTTCTCCTCTTTAAAAGATGGGAAGAACCTAAACATAACTGCAATAGGTATGGAAAGATTTTTTGGAATTTTAAGCTTATCCATTGATGAAATTATTGCACCTACATCAGAGGTCTTTATCATGAAGCTAGCTGCCATAAATGGCAATAAAAACATTCTGAAGATAATAAATAAGCTTAAAAACATCTTAATTATTGGATTTATATTAGATAGCACCATAAAATTAGGTAAAGCATATAATATTGTGCATAAAATTATCCATTTAAAAAGTGTTTTTTTGTATCCATTTAAATAAAACAAAATACCAATAATACAAGCAATTGCTAGCTCAAAACGGATGTTTAAGCTATGCACAACAGTTAAGCCTGTAAGAAATACGACTAATATCTTACTTATTGGATTGGGATTAAAGGGAACATTTGAAGAAAAGGTAGGCATTATACAATGCCTGCTTTTTCAAAGTGTTTTTTCAATAGAGCCTTGCCTATATATGCTCCAATTATTCCTCCTAGAAAAGCACCTAAGGCTACTAAGGCCATGTGAGGATATGTTATTAGTTTTTCCATTGCATCAACATAATCTTTTCCCATCATTTCAATAGACATTTCCAAATATTTTTCTTTCGCTAAAAGCATTTGCATTAAAGAGCTACATATCCATGTGCTGAAGATTGCATAAGAAAGCATATTGTATTTAAAGGAATTATAATTACCAATCTTTCTAATTAATTCTGCTATTATCATTACTATAAGCGATAAAACTACAAGGACGTAGGTATGACCACATGCAAACATAACAAGTGGTGATATCATACCGAATATAAATAATGCCCATGGTTTTTGAACCTTAGCCATAAATAACATAACTACAGTTCCTGCAACTATGGCTAAAACTGTTGGGTAAACTAAAAACAATATTGGGATCATGCCCATCATGCCAACACCAAACATCAAGACGAAATAAATTACGGCAAAAACACCGATACTTACTAAATCTTTGACTTTTAATTTTTTATTATCCAATTTAAACCTCCTAATAAATAAATTCTTCTGTCATTTTTATTTTTCTTTTTATTTTATTTTTAATCATTTACATTCATATTTGAAAGAGCCTTTGCTTGCATTGCTAAACCTACCATTATCATAGTAAAATCTACAACTGGTTCTGTCCACCAAACAGCCGCTGCTCCAAATACTCTTGGTAATATAAGTAAGGCTGGAACAAGTAGTATTAGCTGTCTTAACATTACAATCATTCCAGCTTTTTTTCCATCCCCTATCGCTTGGAAAAAAGTTATTGTCATAATCATAATTCCATAAAGAATAAATACTGAATAGAACATTCTGAAATTATTAACCCCACTTGAAATTATATCCTGACTTACTTTAAATAAACCAAGTAACTGTTTTGAAAATACTTGTGCTGGTAACCAAAAAATTGCCGCAAGTACTGTTCCTCCTATAGAAAATATCTTCATAGTTTCCTTTACTCTATCGTATTGTTTTGCTCCAAAGTTTGTACCAATAATCGGCTGTAATGCCTGACTCATTCCCCAAATTGGTATAAATGAAAATCCATAAAATCTCAAAGTTGCAGACATTAATATTGCATTTGGATCTCCTCCATATCTAAAAGCTTGTCTATAAAGCAATGTTTGTTGAACCATGAAAAATACTTGCATGATCATAGCTGATACTCCTACTCCAAACATTTCCTTTGATATATCTTTTTCTTTTTTTATTTTCTTTATTTTTACATTTTCACTTTTACTCTTAAAATAATAAAGAGTAATAACCGCTTGAATTATTTGTGCTGTTACAGTTGCTATAGCTGCTCCCTCAATGGCATAATCACCCATTAATTTCATTAGTATTGGATCAAGAGCTATATTGATAAAGGCACCAAGTCCCATGATACTCATTGCTCTTTTCATAAGTCCTTCACCACGCATAACCATATTGGCTGACTGGGTAAAGTTTACAAAATTTGAGCCTAGAAATATTATTCTTAAATACCTTATGCCTAATGCCTTTATTTCTCCTGTTGCTCCAATTAAATCTAAAAAATATGGTCCTAGAAGTATTCCTCCTATTGTTATGATCGTTGAAAAAAATATAATCCAATAGATAAGATTTCCCATAAGCTTGTCTATAGTATCTTTATCACTCTTTCCCATGGCTCTTGATAAAATTGATGCCGAACCTATCCCTATAAGCGTTGCAATCCCATTATTAAAAAATGTAAGTGGCATAGCTATTGAGCAAGCCGCCATAGCATTCTCACCAATTATTTGTCCAGCAAATATTCCATCCATAAGTGGATATAGACCTATAACCACCATGCCAATTACTGCTGGTATAGATAATTGAAACATTAAAGACAATGGCTTCTTGGTCAACAACTGTTCTTTCATGTTTTGATTCATTTTTAGTTCTTTCAATATATAAATTCTTCTGCCATTTTTGTTTTTTCTATTAAATTCTTGTAAACTTTTGATTTTTGTAAAAGCTCTTCATGTTTGCCTTCGCTTTCTACTTTTCCGTTTTCAAGAACTACTATCTTGTCTGCATTTTCTATTGATTTCATTCTGTGTGAAATGATGACGACAGTTTTATCTTTAACTAAGTTATTTAATGACTCTTGAATTTTTTTCTCGTTGTCAACATCAAGGCTTGCTGCTATCTCATCTAAAATCAATATCGGTGCATCTTTTAAGAAGGCTCTGGCTATTGATAACCTTTGTCTTTCTCCTCCTGATAGCTCAGCACCGTTCTCACCAATAACTGTATCGAAACCCTTATCCATCTTTTCTATAAAATCTGTGCAGTTTGCAAGTTTTGCTGCTCTTTTGACTTCTTCGTCACTTGCATTTTGCTTACCAAGTCTAATATTTTCCATAACGCTTTGATTAAAGAGAACTACATCTTGGAAAACAATAGACACCTTATCAAAAAGGGATTCTGTTGATATTTCTTTTATATCTTTGCCATCGATTAAGATTTGTCCCTCGTCGTAATCATAAAGTCTTGATATAAGTTTCAAGATAGTTGTTTTACCACATCCGCTTGCACCTACCAAAGCAGTAACCTCTCCCTGCTTAGCTTTAAAACTTACACCATTTAAAACTTTTGCGTCTTTATTGTAAGCAAACTCAACATCTTTTAGATCAATATCAAATTTTTTTAAGCTATAGTCATCGCCTTCTTGTAAATCTTGATTTTGAATTTCTTTTAATCTTTCAATTTTTGGCGTTAAATAAAATATTTCCATCAAGCCCGCTTTAGATGCATCTAGAGCGTCTTTTATCTTCATAGCAGCTAGTAAATATCCTATAAGGTAGAGAGAATTTATCTCTTTATTAATAATTAGATTTACGCCGACAAATATCACAACAGCAAGAGATATAAAGCTAAATATTGAAGATATAGACAAAGTTAAAATTGTAGTTACTTCGTACTTTAAGTGTACTCTCTCACTATCTTCCATTTTTTTATATAAATCATCTTTAATATCCTTCGATAAATTATATGCTTTAATCTCCATTTGCATTTCGATATTTTCTTGAAAGCTTTCTGAGTTTTTTCTTAAGACATCATAATGTCTATTCTGTCTATTAACCTGATATTTTTTAGATAAAGGTATAAATATAAAGCTTAAAATAGATGGAATAATTACAGCTAAACCCATCTTGACATTGCCCGCTAGCATCATTACAGACATTAATGGGAAAAACAGTACCATGCCGCCCACCTTTGGTATTGCGTGGCTCATTGCATGCTCTATGCCTGCAATATCAGCCATGATTGTTTGTGAAATGTCGGAAATGTCATGTTTAGAAAAGTAAGATAGAGGTAATTTTGATAAATTCTCCGCTGTCCTTATTCTTAAATCTGCACTTTCTTGATAGGTTGTGTTATATAATTTATCGTATTCGATAGAAAGCAAAATATACATTGCTATCAAAGTCAAAACTGAGAATACTATATAAAAGCCATTGCTTTTGCCCATATTTTCCAAAACTTCCTGAGCAAAAATCATAAGTAATATGGCAGGAAGCATGTTTGTACAATAAACGAAAAATGTAGCCAGTGTTGCTTTACTTAAATTTCTTGCTCCTTTATCTGTAAGAGCAAATCTTTTTTTATAAAACTCTTTCATTTGAAACCCTCCATTCATTCGCACTGTTAAACATCTCTTGCAGGCTCTTATACCTTGTATCTTTTGACATTAATTCTTTGTCAGACCCTCTTTCTATAATTTTTCCACTATCCATAACAATAATTTCATCAAGGTCTTTAATTGTAGATAGTCTGTGTGCAATCATGATAACTGTTTTATCCTTCATAAGATTTTTGAAAGCTTTTTGCAATTCAAACTCGTTATCTGGGTCAATAGATGCTGATGCTTCATCCATAATAATAATTTTGGAATCCTTTAAAATTGCTCTAGCAATTGCAATTCTTTGTTTTTCTCCACCGGATAAATAAACTCCTTTTGAGCCTATGATTGTATTTTCTCTTTCTGGGAATTTGTCTAATATTAAATCACATCCTGCTAATTTTAAGGCTCTCATAACGTCATCTTTCGTCGCATCTTTATTAGCTAAAGCAACATTATCATAAATGCTCTTCTTGAATAATTTTGAATCTTGAAAAACAAAGGAAACGGCTTTAATTAAGGCTTCATCAGAATATTCACTTATTGCTACGCCGCCTATCTTTATGCTTCCTTCATTAACATTGTAAAAACCCGATATAAGTTTTGCTACAGTCGATTTGCCTGATCCCGATGAACCGACTAGTGCATAGGACTTTCCTTCTTCTAATTTAAAGGATAAATTTTCAATAACAGCTTTATCATTATAAGCAAAGCTTACATTGTCAAAGTCTATATTATAGTTTTTAAAATTATTGACATTACCATGGACCAATTTGTCTTTTTGCATATCTTTGTAAAGCGCTTCTAAAGTATCTACTGCATAATTCCCTTGAGAAATATACATGGAGTACCACATTATTCTCGTGAATGAAACAAAGAGAACTCCTGATAAAAATATAATCATGATAAGCTCAAGTAAAATCACCTTTGCGCTACCTAAGCTTGTCATAAAATAAACTATAGGAATAATTAAAATTGCAATCAGTCCAAAAAATAACCATTGATATAAAACATAAGGCTTTTTACAAGATAGGGAATAATCATAAGCATACTTTGAGTAATCTTTTATCGCCTTATAAAAGCTTTTAAAAGACTCTACATTTGCTTTAAATATTTTTACAACTTGCATTCCTCTCACATACTCAACAGTTTCAGCACTTAGTTTAGATAGGGCCTCTTGGTATATCTTCATAAATTCTTGCTCGCCCATCATCGCCCCTAAAATTAAGCCGCCAATTATAGTAAGAGCAAGCAAAGTTATACCAACCCTTATACTTACTATAAAGCCAAGTACAAGGACAAGTACGGGTGTAACTATTGCCTGAGAGCTATCTGGAATCATGTGAGCTACAACCTGATGAGTTTGTGCTGCATTATCATCTATGATCTTTCTTATCTGACCAGAGGGATTTAAGTCAAAGAACCTAAAACTTGCTTTCTCTAAGCCATCAATCCCCCTCTTTCTTAAATTTGTTTCAAGCCTAAATCCCAATATATGTGAAAACAGTCCTGAGACAAAATAAAATATTGCTCCACTTGTTAGTGTAACAACAGATTTTAATGCTATGCTATCTGCACCGGATAAATTTGAATTAATTATTAACTTATCTAGAAATTTGTAGATTAAATAATATCCATATACTGTAAGTAGAGCAGATATAGCAGAAAAAACTATAGCTAAAAAGCCGAGATATTTTTTATCTTCCACATAAGCAAATAGTTTTTTATAAATCTTCATAATGATATCTCCTTTCTTTGGTATTCCTTTTAGATATAAATTTGCGTAATTGATAATAATTATCATTGCTTTTCTATTATACATCGGTTATAATTACTGATACAATAGTTTTGAATTAATAAGGCTAATTGGAATATTGTCTAATAGGGATAGGTGTATTATGTCATATTATGATTTTGTAAAAGAATATATGAAAGTGGATGAATGTAAAAATAATAAGAAGTATTCAAGTGCAGGCCACACTTTTTGTTGGAGTAAAGATGATTTAACTTATGCAGATGGCTTGTATTGGTTTTATGAAGGAGATGGATTTATTATTGATGTCCATGATTTTTATATCAGTGAAGAAGTAGTTCAAAATAATACCTATAGTATGGCAGATTATGCTTCAATATACACAAGCTACATAGTCAGCGCAAACGGCGAGAAATTCAGTCCTTATCAAACGCTTACCGCAAACTCATTATGCACACTTGATTTCGACAACATAAAAGATGACTTCCTATTTTTATTACACGAGAACTGTTATTATCTTGCCGTTTCGATTGGCTTTAAAAAGGAGCTAATAGAAAAACATTTAGCATCTATTAACATTAATCCGGAATCATTTTATTCATCTTTACTTCAACCGAATCAAATTATACTTACAAAGTCATTGGAAAAAGTGGCAATGGAAATTTTAAATTGCAAGATGGACGCTCCTGCCGCTGATTTTTTCTTCAAAGCCAAAGCAAATGAATGGGTAAGTATAGTAATAGATACTTACTTGAATAGAAAGAAATATAAAATTGAGTCCGATGATAATAAAGCACTTGAAGATGTAGCAAGATTCTTAGATGATCATTTCGCCATGAATGTAAATCAAGAAACCCTTGAAAAAATATCTAAAATGAGCGGAACAAAATTAAAAAATTTGTTCAAAGAAAAATATGGTCAAAGCATTACAGAATACACCCAAAGAAAAAGAATGAATGTAGCTGAAACTCTTCTCTTAAATACCCAACTGCCTATAAAAGAAATTGCAGAATCTGTTGGATATTCATCTGCTAGCAAATTTTCCATTTATTACAAAAGATACAAGGGAAAACTTCCCAGCGAAGTCCGTGGTTTGGCTTGCGACCATTACAATTTAAATTGTGATTGCTGTGATTAAACTATTTTTTTAAATTTATACGTATTTACTTTATAGACATTTGTATATGTGTATATAAATTTGATATTTAAAAGGTGAACAAAAAATAAAGGCAGTCCGAAGACTGCCGATATTTATCTCTCTGCACCTTTGCTATGGTCTTTCTTATTTGACTTAGCTTTATGTCTCTCTAAGCTAAGTCCTTTAAATTTATTAACCCTGCGAAAAATACAAATTCAAAACTATGAATCTTTCAACAATTAAGCTTTAGCTATGAGATTAATATCCACCCGTCAGCCTTTTTAAACCAATCTTCGTTGACATCAATAAGGATTGGATAAGACCCTCTAAGATATATATTAGGATGAAATAATAAATATTGTTTTAGTAAATTTTACACAATAATATAAACTTGACTTATTTTTATTCTTATGTATAACGTTAATAATAATTAGAATCATTTTAAATTAGGAGGAAGAAATGACAAATTTAAACAAATATCTTGCAAATCTTGCAGTAATGAATATAAAATTCCATAACCTACATTGGAATATAGTAGGCAGTCAATTTGTGGCTGTACATGAGTACCTTGAAGCTGAATATGATAAGGCTAGTGATAGACTTGATGAAGTTGCTGAGCTTATCAGAATGGCTGGGGAATTCCCAGTTGCTAATATAAAAGAATATTTAGAAATTTCTACAATCAAAGAGATTGAAGATTCTAAAGAAATATCTATTAAAGAGGCATTAGAAATAGTCCTATCTGACATAAAACTTCAAAAAGAACTCGCCCTAGAGATTAGAAAAGAAGCAGATGAAGCTGATAATTTCCCTGTAGCTAATGCCATGGAAGATCATATTGAAGACTACAACAAACAAATTTGGTTTGTGGAATCAAGTCTTAAATAGGCAAAATTAACTTTTGCAAAACTATGGATTGAATAATCCTTAATAATAAAATAGCCTGTAGGCCTTATTAAGGACTCCCTCCACAGAGTGAAAGAGTAAGGCTAAAAGGCCAAGCCCAGCGTGAGAAGGGTCTGTAAATAATTTTATGTATCAACTTAAATCCTAATAAAAGGGTAAGGGTTGATACATTTTTTATGTATAGATATTTGTATTAGTGTATATAAATTTGATAAAAAACTAAATCGACTAGGCCTAGATAAACATCCTTAGTCGATCTAGTTTACCCAGTATCGTGTCCGATTTTAAATTGTACAAATAGTTGTTGATAATCCACTAGACCCTGTAGGGAAATTCACCCTAGCATTAAAATATGCCCATCATAGAAAAAACCACCCTCTTTAATACCAGGGTGGTTTTAACTTTTCTCTTAGATTCTTTCTAATAGTTCTATTAAGAATTTAAAGTTATTTGCTATTGATTTTATGTTTACTCTTTCTTCTGGGCTGTGGGCGCCTTGGATTTCTGGGCCGAAGGATATCATTTCGGTGTCTTTTAGGGTTTTCTTGAAAAGTCCGCATTCTAGGCCGCCGTGGGTGGTGGCGATTTGCATTTCATCTCCGTGGACATCTTTCCAAACTTCTTTGGCAAGATCAATTATTGGGCTATCTTCTCTTTGCCAGCCTGAATATTCGCTGGTAATTTCTGCCCTTGCTCCGAATCTTTCTACGATTTTCTTTGAAATGGCTGCCTTGTAGAATTTTTGAGAGTCGATTTCTGATCTAAACATTGATGAAATCCAGATTACATTTTCTCTATCTTCGATTAGGCCTAAGTTTGAGCTTGTTACTATTGAATCTCCAACTTTTTTGTATAGGCCATCTGGGATTACAAATAAGAGGTCGATTATGTTTTTAGATAGGTCTTTTGTGAGAACTTCTCCATCAAATGATGCATCTTTTACCCAAATTTCCCCATTTGGATCAACGTCTTTATATTCGTTTTTAACTTCTCTTATTCTTTCTTCTATAAGTTTGATTGCCTCTTCTTTGTTAGGAACAGAAACAACAGCCTTTGCAGAAGATGCGATTGCATTTCTCTTTACACCACCATTTATTGTAGCGATTTGTAGGCCTTCTATGCCTTCTAAGAGTCTTCCTAAGGTTTTATTAGCATTTAGCCTAAATTCATCAATTTCCATGCCTGAGTGGCCGCCTGCAAAGCCCTTTAGGCCAACTTCTATAAAGTCACCTTCTGCTTTTTCGAATTTCTTATCAAATTCGATTTCAAGGTCAAGTCCGCCTGCACAGCCTACTGTAAGGATTCCCTCTTCTTCAGAGTCGATATTTACTAGGTATTTGGCTGTAATTTGAGAAAGGTCCAGCTTGCCTGCTCCTCCCATTGATGTTTCTTCTTCAGTTGTGATTATTGCTTCGATTGGGCCGTGTTTTAGGCTATCGTCATCTAAGACTGCCAAAATAAAGGCAACGCCAATTCCGTCGTCAGCACCAAGAGTTGTACCATCTGCTGTAATCCAGCCATCTTCTTCTAATAATTTGATTGGGTCTTTTTCAAAGTCGTGGTCACTTCCCTCAACCTTCACACAAACCATATCCATATGGCCTTGGAGAGCAACAATTGCGTGATCTTCGTAGCCCTTGCTGGCTGGTTTTCTAATAATTACGTTTAAAGCCTCGTCTTGAACGACTTCTAAATTTCTTTCCTTAGCAAAATTTACCAAAAAGTCAGAAACTTCTTTTTCGTTGCCAGATTCTCTAGGAATTTTAGCTAATTCTTTAAAATATTTTAAAACTTGGTCAGAGTAATTCATTTTTATCTCCTTCTCTCTTTATAAGCTCATTTTTGGCGGACAGATTCCTTTCAAAATCCTGGTAATAATCCCTAAGATTTCTTGGATTTCTAAATTTTTTCCCAGAAATCAATTTTGAATTGGCATTCATGCCCAGTCCTAAAATTGAGCCGATTTCTTCATTAATAATTACATTATACCTCTGGGCTGTATTATTTCTTTGATAACCCACGTTTTCTAGGTTGGAAATTATATTTTTTTGCCTATACAAATAATAAGGTTGATAGGAATTTTCCTTGGTGAAATTTTCAATATCTTTCGCTATTTTTAGGGAATCCGCCCTCTGGCCAGTTTTTCCTGCCTCGTTATACTTAGAACCTGATTTTATGGCGAGGGCGTGGAAGGTGATATTATCAGGAAGTAGGTCTTTTAAGATGTCAAAATTTTTGGCAAAATCATCTGCACTTTCTCCCTCAAGACCCACTATAAAGTCCATATTTACAATAAAATCCAAGTCCTTGGCGGTCTTATAGATATCTAGAAAATGGTCCATATCAATATCCCTATTTAGATTTTTCAAAATTTCCCTATTAAAGGTCTGAGGATTTAGGGAAATCCTTGAAACCCCACCGTCTTTGAGGATTTTTAATTTTTCAAAATCCAGTGTATCCTCCCTGCCGGCTTCGAAGGTAAATTCCTTGTAGGAAAATTTCTTATTTACGGCTGCTAGAATTTTTTCGATTTGGGATCCTGTCAGATAAGATGGAGTCCCGCCTCCGATGTAGATGGCATCAAGCTTTTCTGGTAAATTTATCCCCTCAATTTCCTTGATTAGATAATCCACATAGGTCCCCTTGTCGTGGTGGGCACCAATCAAAGTCGGATAGGAACAATAATCGCACCTAGTCGGGCAAAAGGGGATGTTGATATAAAGGCTAAAGTCATCTTTCGAAATATCAAGTTTTTCCTGGTTTTCATCGACTTTTTCCAAAAGTTCTAGTTTCTCATCTGACAATTTATAAATATTTTTGATTTCACTTAGGCTTTTATTTTTCAAAAGTTTTGACGGTTTTGACCCCGTTAGAGTCCCCCAAGGCGACTCGTAACCAGTTTTTTGAGCCAAAAAGTCGTAGAGAAGAACTTTTAATTCTTGGTTGGTTTTATAAGAAAAATCTTTTCCGGAAATATTTACCAAATTATCTTTAATTTTAATTTCTGCCTGAACTTCTTCTTCCACAAAATTAATTTCCTCGTGGTCTAGGAAAATATTCAAAATATCATAGGCTATTTTTCTTTTATTTTCATCTTCAAGGTATATTTTCATCTTGCCCCCACAAGTTTTTCAAGCAAAAAAGGGCCTAAGCCCCTTTTTATTCTGCCTTTAGGAAGTTTTCCGCCCAAGCCCTGTCTACTAATAGGTTCATGTCTTTTTTGATCAAATCTCCATAATTATTTACGATTGTATCATAAAGAATGTCGGAAAACTCAAGTTTAAGTCCCACATTTAGGACGGTTTCCAAATAAAATTCCTTATCTTCTGTAAATATAAAGTCCTTAATTTGTTCTGGCTTATAGGCGAAATCTTCACTGCTGATTAGGAAATATTTCATAAGCTCAATTACCTTATCATCAAGGCCCATCTCTAGAATATTGATTTTTTCTCTAAGAGCCTTGTAATCGTAAGTTAATCTTAGGGTATGTTTAATAAGTTCGTCTTTTCTAGCTGCCCCTATAAGGCCTAGACCTGTTGAAAAAGCAAGCCTTGCCTTTTTGTCCACAAAGGCCGGATCATTTACAACCATAAAAAGATTGACCTCATCTGTGTATGCGAAGCGATAATTTAGGATAAAATCATTTTCGCAGGCTGGACAAGTTATAGTCGCAAAATCTCCCTTTATTATCTTTTCCCTGTCTTCTCCCAGCGGAAAAATCGCTGTTGGTAGGGTCTTTTCAAAGTTGTGGCCGCACTTAGGGCAGGTTATTTTAAATACTTTTTCTCTTCTTTCCATATCAAACCTTTCTCTTTCTTAAGCTTAATTTATATTTACCCAAAAACTAGGCCTAGTCTTCAAATTTTACAGCCTTAAGAAGAGGAATGGCTAAAATTGTGGCTACAATTACAGAAATAACTGCATTTACCATTGACACTGATCCCTTTTGGATAACTTCTGCCATGGTTGCTTCCATGGTAAGTCCTAGGACCATTCTGTTTTTGATAAAAGTTTTGCCAAGGTATAGGATTACATAAGTGATTTGGCCTAGGGCACTTGCTATAACTAGCTTTGGTGCATTTACGACCTTATCTCTTTTTTTGTAAATAATACCTGCAACAAAGGCCATGGCGAATTTTGTAATGAAGGTGATTGGTGCGCTTGTAAAATATACCGGATCAAATAAATCAAATAGGGCAGAACCCACACCTGCTGAGATACCGCCATAGACTGGTCCTAATAAGAGGCCGCCAAGTAGGCAAAATACATTTCCTAGATGGAACCTAGTTTGACCAAGAGGGGTCACTATAGGGATTTGGAAAAATCTTGAAAATATGTATACCAAAGCCGCAAAAAGCGCCATATATACAAGTTTCTGTGTGCTTAGTTTTTTCATTCTAACTCCTTTTTCTTTTCTAACATTACGTCCAACTCATTATACCATAAATTAGTAAATTGTGAAAATTTTATCTAAATAATTCTCACTTGAAAATCAAAACTAGAACTTATGATAATAAATTCAATGAATTATCAAGGTTTAAATACTATCGGATTTCAGAAATTTCCTTGATTTTAAAATCTATATAATTCACAAAAAATGCCACAAGAACGCCAATTAAGGTATCGATTATCCTATTTAGGGCAAAATTAAAAGGAACCAGGTCACCGGCGTGGTTTATGGTAACTGACAAAAAGACAATGCCAGCAATAGATACGGCGTCTTTTTTATTAACCGATGCCATAATCCAGATAATTATTGTGACAAGGCCTGCAATTATAATAAGTCTTGCGATTTCTGGAATAGCTCCTGCTGGAAAGGCCAAAAGGTAAATAAGACCCATAGTTCCGCCAAAAATTGTCCCGATAATCCTCCCTAGGCCCTTGTGGAAGGTTTGATGAACATTTTGCTGCATGCAAATGATAGCTGCAATTGCCGAATAAAAGGCTAGTCCTTCTCCCGGCCTATAATAGGAAATTATCATGGAAATAAGGACGGCAAGGCCTGTTTTTCTTATCCTTGGTCCTGGAAATTTTAGTCGCATAGGATAGCTCTTAGGTAATCGTAAAAACTTTCTTCGTTGACCTTATTTACTAGATAAGCCTTTGGTCTTGAATTAACTTTTTCAAGAATTTTCTCATCAAAATTCACCTTAAGGCCTGCTTCCTCAAAGATGAAGGCTTCTGGCCTTTGGGATAGGTAGAGAAGAAGGGCACCTATCAGCGGCTCTTCGTCGTAAGATTTTAAAAGTTTTTCCATTTGCGGATGATTTTTTATTATATTTTTTAAATCTTTATCTTCTAGGATAAAATTATTGGCAAAGTTTTGGTCAATAGCAAATACTTCTATGCCCGAAGATAAAATTAGGTCGAGGTCTGCTAAATCTTCCTTTGATAAGTCTTTTAAATCTGGGATTAGTAGGAAAATGTGGTCAATATAGTCGGTGAAGTCTTCAAATTCTCGACAAGCCTTAGCGATGTTAGATAAGTCGCCAGATACGATTATATCAAGCCTTCCACAATCGGAAGCCAGATCATAAAGATTTTCAAAAGCATCCATGTCCTCGAGATAGTCGCCAACTGCAGTGAAAATTTCATTATCATACTTTGATTCTAAGTCATCATAATTTTTAGCCACTGACAAGTAAAGTCCTTCATTATTAACAAGACCCAGGATATTTTCTCCAGCAGCCCTGCTTGACATAAAAGACCTATTTGCTGATAGGCCAACAAGTTCAAAATCAAAGGAATCAAGAGCCATTTTTATAAAAAGTCCGTCAGCAGGGCTAAAATTTGTATCTATATAAATAAAGGGTTTTTGATATTCCATAATTCTTCCTTTCTGATAAATTACTATACTAAAAAATCCCAGCTTTTTAAAGCTGAGATTTTTATTTTATACATCCATGAAGCCCTTTGTATATTTTTTAAGGCAAGCCCTATAAATTAGAAATGTGATAATCAAGACAGCTAAGAAAGCCACACCTGCCCCTATCATTATATTGTCTGTTAATTCTGTGATTGCAAAGACCATAAGGCCCAGAAGTCCCATTATAACTAGAGATCCTAGGTAGAGTAAAACTGCCTTAAGGCCTCCGCCTTGCTGGATTTCCTGAGGTTTTTTCCATTGGGTGTAGACCATAAAGGTCCCAAAATAAAGGCTAATCATAGTTGCAAAGGCACATGTTAGAGAGAGTCCCGAAAATATTACCAAGCCTCCTAAAATTGTGAGTTTTAAAATAAGGGTAAAGGCTATGGCAAGAATTAGGTTTATCCCACAGGCAACGACATAGGCTGAGGCAAACCTCGCCCTCATGTGGCTTTTTGGATCAATTGGCAAGGTCTGGATGAGGTAGAAGCTCTTTCCTTCCCTTGATAAGGAGGTATTGGCAAGACCCCCATTTATCCATATGAAAAGCCCAACTCCAAGGGAAATCAAAAAGGCAAATAGGAGAAACTCTGGACTAGCTGGGTCAACTCCCGATTCTTCCATAGCACGGCTCGCTTGGACAAAGCCCATAACTAAGATAACCATGACCATGCCAAGCGGTCCTGACAAAAAGACTATATTTGAAAAGAGTGTTTTCAAATCTTTTTTGAAAATCGCCTTAAATTGGCTGCCTGCTTCGATTTTAATATCCTTACTTGGAGTCGCTTCTTTCTTTGATGTGTCAAGGTGTTCGTCAAATACTGCTTCATAATAAAATTTGTCTGCTATTTTATAGGAAATAAAGGCCAAAATAAAACACAATCCCAAAAGAAGACCTGTAAAAATCAGCCTTTGGCTCATAGTTCCTGCGACTGCAAAGCCGTATATTTTTGCGTTGAAAAATACATTTGAAACCATGCCCAGCATATTTTTTATTTGATTTGGGTCAATATTCATTTTTCCCATTGAACTTGAATTTGAAGTAGAAAAAGAGAAGTAGTAAATCACTCCCATCATTGCAAACATGATTAAATAGCCAATTGTCTTAAAAAGTTTTGCGTGCCTGTTGACGTTGGTAAACTTTTTTATTACAAGTAAGAAAAGTGACAAAATCCCATAAGGTAGGTAAACCATTGGCAAATACAATATTAGCCCCATTACTAAAACCCAAGGATCAAAACCAGCTTCCCCAAAATAAATTACAAGACCAATAACTAAATATAGGAAAAAGTCCACAAAGCTTAAAACTCCACCAAAAACCTTGCCCACAAAGAGTTCGCCCTCCCTAATAGGCATAGTCTGATAATTGGCTATGGCCGACTTGGTATAGAGGTTTGAGAAAATTTGTGGCAGGTAAAATAAAAATACCATTAGGGTCATGGACATGCCAAAGCTTGTAAAATACATAAAGGCCATGTCGTTTGCCACGTAAAGGTAGGCAGATGCCTTGAAAACTCCTGTGAAAATCGCTCCAAAAAATACATAAGTCCATATTAAAAGCAAAATCCTACCTAAATATGATTTTGGCATATTTGGGACAGTTTTCCTCGGCATATATGGAAAAAATGACTCTTTAAGACTATATTTGGCGAATATTAGGATATTAGACTTATTCATCTGTAAGCTCCAAGAAAATTGATTCAAGAGTCCCTTCATTGTTGGCTATGTGCTTGATTTCTTCAAGAGTTCCCATAGCGATAATCTTGCCCTTGGCGATAATTGCAATCCTGTCGCAAAGTTCTTGGGCAACTTCCATGACGTGGGTTGAAAACATGACGCACTTGCCCTCATTTGCTCTTTGTCTTAAAATCTGTTTGAGATTGTAGGCAGACTTGGCATCAAGGCCAACCATTGGTTCGTCAAGGATTAAAACCTGTGGGTCATGAATAAGGGCACCGATTATGGCAAGTCTTTGGGCCATACCATGGGAATAGGTTGAAATTTGGTCTTTCATGGCATCTCTAATATCAAAAAAGTTTAGGTAATAATCAAGCCTCTCCTTCCTAGTTTCAGTGTCAATCCCATATATATCGGCGATGAAATTTATATATTCATTTCCTGAATAATTTTCGAATAATTCTGGATTATCTGGCACATAGGAGAACTGGTTTTTGTAAGCCATTGGGTTGTCTTCTATACGGATCCCATTTATAAAAATTTCGCCCTTAGTCTTTGAATTTATCCCTACAATAGACTTAATTGTAGTAGATTTGCCCGCTCCGTTTGGGCCTAAAAATCCAAAGATTTCCCCATCTTTAGCTTCAAAAGAAATATCATCAACAGCCCTTTTCTCGACAGTGTATTCCTTGGTAAAGTTTTTTACTTCTATCATATTTCACTTCCTTTTTTATATTATTTTACAACTATAACTAATAAAATTCATTCCATAAATATTCATAAAAATATAATATCAATAGTCTTAAACATTTTACCAGTCGGAGAATTTTTTGCATAAAAAAAGCGTCCGCAAAAGACGCTTATAAATTTTATCCGATAGAATCTGAATAATCTTTTAATTTACCCAAGGCTTGGTTTTCAATTTGTCTTATCCTCTCACGAGAAAGGTCGTAAATTGAACCTATTTGCTCTAGGGTTTTTGGTTTTTCGTTGTCTAGGCCGTACCTGTAGATTATGATTTGCTTTTCCCTTTCTGTTAGCTGGTCTAGGGCCTGCATCAAAAAGTTTTCCATGTCTTTTTCTAGGATTACCATATCTACTGGGGTTGACTCGTCGCCTACCATATCCATTAGCTCATCACCTGTGGAGTCTTCACTATCTAGGTTGATGTTTAGGGATGTGGAGTTTACTTGGTTTCTGTTTATGAGGAACAAATCATCTGCTTGTTTTTTGTTTATTCCTTCATTTTCTAAGATCCTGTAAATCTCTTCATCGCTTGCTTCTGGATTAGCCTTTAAGATTTGTTTTAATTTATTTAATTTTAAGTATTTACCTGCTGGTATTCTGATTGTATGTCCTTCTTTGTTGATGGCCTTTCTGATTGCCTTGTCTATCCATTTGTAGGCGTAGGTTGTAAATTTGTATCCTAAAGTAAGGTCAAATTTCTCTGCAGCCCTTATCATGCCTAGCATGCCGGATTGAACCAAATCTTCTAGGTCAAGGTCATTGCCGTGGGACCTAAAGAAATATGAAGCCCTGCTCCTTACAAGTCCTTGGTTTTTTTCAACAAGGGCTGAAAGGGCGTTTTGGTTGCCAAGTTGGAATTGCTCCACTATCTCTTCGTTGTTTAGGTCAGATAATTTCATCATATCCTTGCGTCTGATAGGGGCAAGGGAGGTGTTTACTCCCTTTTTGGCAGAGCCAATTAGGTCATCATCATCGTCGAAGTCTTCGTCGTCTTCTTCAGAAATAATATCTAGAATTTCTTCTTTTTGCTCATCGGTCATCGCATCTACAAGTTCGATGAGTTCTTCTTCGCTCAAATCACTTGTATCAAGATAATCTCTAAGCTTTTCTAAAGTTTCCTTATCTTTTAAATTTATTTTATCCATCTTATCACCCGTTTGAATTTATTTACCCACCTAGTCGTCTAGGTCTATTTTAAGCTCATCAAGCTTGGCTTTTAAGGCTTTGGAAATGGGATAGGCGTCGTAATTTTCATTGAAATTTGCCCTTTTAGTTTTTCTAATCTTGGACCTTAATATATCAAGATCAGCCTTAAGCTCAAGGGCTGTCATCCTCACTGCACCCTTGACTAGGGCCATGTTTTGGACTTGGCCGTCATCTGTGACTACCTTTACATTGTGCCTTCTTGCAATCCTTGCAAGTTCTGCCTCAATGTAGGTATCTGCAGTTTGAAACCTCTTGGTAAAAACTATTTTCATCCCGTATTTTTCTATGGTCGTTTCCTTGAGCCTATCAAGATTATAGGCGTCAAAAACTATGACCATTTTTTCCCCAGATAAAAAGCTATATTCAGCCAAATCTTCGATTAAATCTTCCCTGGCTGTTTCTAGACTTTCTCTGGCCGCCTCTCTAAGCTTTGGCCACTTGTTTATCACATTGTAGCCGTCGACGTAGGATATATTTTCCTTAATTAAAGCCATTTTGTCTTAAAACCTCATACATGCCAATGGCTGAGGCTACTGATGCATTTAAGCTATTTACAAAACCCTTCATCGGTATATTAATAAGTATATCACAATTTTCCCTAACAAGTCTAGATAGTCCCTTACCTTCGTTACCAACTATCAAACAAACCTTGCCTTTAAGGTCTACTTGGTCAATTGGTGAAGAGGCCTCGCCAGCTAATCCATAAACCCAAAAACCGGCTTCTTTGATCTCTTCTATGGCCCTGTTGGTATTTTTAACCATGATAATATTAATATTATTGATAGCACCAGCACTTGTTTTGTAGACAATTGGGCTTACTGATGCACTCCTTCTTTCAGGAATGATTACCCCGTCAAAACCAAAGCTTTCTGCACTTCTGATTATGGCTCCGAGGTTGTGAGGGTCTTCGATTTGGTCAAGGATAATTAGCCTTTTATACTTATCAATGTCTTTTAGGTCCTTATACTGAAAAGATTCCGCCTCTACCATCACTCCCTGGTGGTTCATATCTATTTTATCAAAAAATCTCTTATCTACAAAATTTATCTCAACATTTGCTCTTTGAAGCTTAGAAATAATCTCATCGACAATCTTAGAATTTTGCTTGATTACAAAAGCCTTATAGATTTTTACACCCGAATCAATGGCGTCGATTACAGGTTTTCTGCCGTAAATCTTATCCATCAGCCTATCTCCCACTTGGTACCTTCTCTGGTATCCTTAAGGATGATGCCCATTTCCTTTAGGTCATCACGAATCTTATCCGCTGTCGCAAAATCTCTATTTTTCTTAGCTGCATTTCTCTCTGCGATTTTTTCTTCTATAAATGCCTCGTCTACTTGGCTTTCCTTTTTCTTTGCAAGAAGTCCAAGGACATCATAGAGCCTCTTATAAAGGTCGAAAGTTTTTTCTACAAATGCCTTAGAAGAGTCCCCGTCTAAGTTTGTATTTATAAATTTAGCAAGATCAAATAAAACTGTAATGGCATCTGCTGTATTTAGGTCATCTTCCATTACACTTACAAATTCATTTTCTTTGGCATCTAGGATTTGAAGCAAATCTTTTTCCTCATTTAAGATTTCTTTTTCACTTGCATTTGCGACTAGGTCTTCCGCTTTGAAATAAGCATTGTTTAGCCTATCTAGGGAAGCTTGGGCCTGGTCGATTATTTCCTTGGTGAAGTTAATTGGCTGCCTATAAGATGTTGTGAGTAGCCAAAACCTAATGGTCATCAAGTCGTATTCCTTCTTGATATCATCAAGAGTAAAGAAATTACCAACCGACTTGCTCATCTTTGAACCATTTACTTGGATCATCCCGTTGTGCATCCAATAATTTGCAAACTGGACGTCATTTAGGGCTTCAGATTGGGCGATTTCGTTCTCGTGATGAGGAAATTCCAAATCTTCCCCGCCAGCGTGGATGTCGATTGTATCTCCAAGGATTTTCTTATTCATGGTTGAACATTCTATATGCCAACCTGGTCTACCCTTGCCCCATGGTGAATCCCAAGCAACTTCGCCTGCTAGTTTAGTTGCCTTCCAAAGGGTGAAGTCTGCAGGATTTTTCTTCTTGCCTGCGTCCTTATCATCTAGCCTTTGGCTAGCTCCATGAACTAGGTCTTCAAGATTTTTCCTTGATAATTTGCCGTAGTCGGATTTTTTGCTTACATCAAAGTAAACATCCCCATCTGAAACGTATGCCATACCCTTATCGATTAGACCCTTTACAAAGTCTATAATATCATCCATAACCTCGGTTGCCCTTGGGTGGATGGTGTCTTCTTCGTCTAGGTTTAGGGCCTTAGCGTCTGTCATATATTGGGCAATGTAGCGGTCTGTGACTTCCTTGGTTGTGATGCCTTCTTCGATGGATTTTTTTATAATTTTATCGTCAACATCGGTGAAGTTTACAACATAGGTCACATCATAGCCCCTATATTGGGCAAAACGCCTAAATGTGTCAAAAATTACCAAAGGCCTTGCGTTTCCTATGTGCATGTAATCATAAACAGTAGGTCCACAGACGTACATCTTTATTTTATTTTCTTCAATTGGTTTAAATACTTCCTTAGTTCTGCTAAGAGTATTGTAAATCTTCATTAAAAATTATCCCTTACGTATTCTAATCTATCCTTAACTAGGTCCTTGCCCATGATTAAAAAGGCATTTGATAAATCTGGTCCATGAACTGATCCTGTAACTGCTGCCCTTACTGGGAACCAAAGGTTCTTGCCCTTGATGCCTGTTTCCTTTTGGATAGTTTTCATAACTGATTTTGCAAATTCAGGATCAATTTCATCTACTTGGTCAAGTTGGTTTAAGAAGGCATTAAATAAAGTTCTTGCCTCATCTGTTGAAATTGCTTCTTTTGCGTCATCATCATATTCAATATCTTCGCTCTTTATATAGTAGTTTTTAGCAAGTTCTGGTGCATCTGAGAACTTGTCAATGGCTGATTGCCATGTTTCTGCAAGAAGAACTAGTTTGTCATGGTCATAAGATTCGTCAATTAATCCAGCCTTTATCATGCATGGCTTGATGTCTTCTGCAAGTTTTTCTGGTGATAATTCTCTTACATAGTGGCCATTTACCCAGTCAAGTTTTTTCTTGTCAAAAACGGCACCAGTTTTATTTACCCTATCAAAGTCAAATTGTTTAGCAAGCTCTTCAATTGTGAAGATTTCTTCTTCGCTATCTGGTGACCAACCTAGTAGTGATAGGAAGTTTATTAGTCCTTCTGGCATGTAACCTTCTTCGATGAAGTCCTCTACCATGCCGTCGCCGTTTCTCTTTGAATATTTTTTGTGGTCCTTATTTAAAACTGTAGGTAGGTGGATATATTCTGGAGCATCCCAGCCAAAGGCTTCGTAAAGGTAAACGTGCTTTGGTGTTGATGAAATCCACTCATCTCCACGAACAACGTGGGTAATTCCCATTAAGTGGTCGTCTACAACTACAGCAAAGTGGTAGGTTGGGTAACCATCTCTTTTGATAAGGACTTGGTCATCTTGGTCGTCAGTATTAAAGGTAATCTTGCCCTTAATCCTGTCGTTAAATGAAATATCGTAGTCTTTTGGTAATTTTAGTCTAACTGTGTATTCTTCCCCATTTTCAACTCTTTGTTTGGCTTCTTCTAGAGGAATAGACCTACAAAGACCGTCGTATTTTGGTGTAAGGCCGTCAGCTTTCATTTGATCTCTAACCTTGTCGACTCTTTCTTGAGAGCAGAAGCAATAGTAAGCCTTGCCTTCTTCGATTAATTGGTCGATGTATTTGTTATAAATGCCTTTTTCTACTCTTTCAGATTGGATATATGGACCAAAATCTCCTTTTTCTGTAACATGACCATTTTCATCGAGCATAACACCTTCGTCGATTTCAACGCCTGACCATTTTAGGGCCTTCAAAAGATTTTCCAAAGCACCTTCTACAAACCTAGTCCTGTCTGTATCTTCTATTCTTAAAATCATCTTGCCGCCAGTATGTCTTGCGTATAGGTAGTTGAATAAGGCTGTCCTAAGGCCGCCTATATGCAAATATCCTGTTGGAGATGGTGCAAATCTTACTCTAACTTCACTCATTAATAACTCCTTTTAGTTTTCATTTCAATTATTCTTTTAGGTTGATAAGTAAATAAGGGAAGTAAAACTTCCCCCTCAAACTTAACCTTAACTCATCTAATTATAACATCTATTACTACAAAAATCAACCTTGTCAAGGTTGAAAATTGATTTTTTGATAAATTTTTGGTTTTTTATTAAATTATTTTTTCTTCTTTATCATTTATTGAGGTTTTTATAAAAATTTTTATCCCTGTGTTTTTGATTTTTTCAAAAATTCTCATATCCTCGTCGTCCACAGCCACGAGTTCTGTCAAAGATTTTTTGCCGATTGAAAGGTGAATTACTCCGACATTTACTTCTGTAATTTGGGCACCTGAATCAATTATTTTTTCAAGATCTCCCGTATTTTCAATAAGGAGAAAATACTCTCCCTCATTTTTATCAAGAAAATCTTTTACATTTGCTACTTTTAAATAAGTCGATTCAATAAAATCTGGCACTGTAAGGTCCATGACCTCAATTCTAATAGGATCGGTCGCTGTCCTGTCATTGGCGATGATTACTTTTTTTAAGCCGTATTTTCCGCACCAATCTTCAACAACATTGCCATTTGCAAGTCTCGAATCAATTCTCGCGAGAGTAATTTTTCCCATTAAGCCCTCCTAAGAAGCATTTGGCTTGGGTCATCAATTATTAGGTCAGGATTTGCATCTTCAAGAACTTTTCTATCCCTAAAACCCCAAGAGACTCCAACAGTGAAAATTCCGGCGTTTTTCCCGCATTTCATATCGACTTCGCTGTCGCCGAAATAAATTATATCAGAAAAATCTGCCCCAAACTTTTCCTTTAGGATAATAATTCCTTCTGGTGATGGCTTTCTTTTGTAATCTTCCCTATAACCTAAGATATCGTCAAAATATCCCTCTCCGAAAACAACAGGAATGACTTTTTTGCATGTTTCATCTGGTTTATTTGAAAAACAAACTAAGGGTTTTCTCGTTTTCTTTAGCGCATCAAGGGCTTCTTTCACACCATCATATGCCTTTGTAAGATAGGTAGGATTATCGTCGTAGGCCTTGTTGTAAGAATCCAAGAAATCTTTCCTAAACTTTTCGTCCTTAGGAGCCCCAACATAGTCAAGGGTCTTCTCGCAAAGGACAACTGGGCCATTTCCAACAAAAGCTTCGACCTTTTCTTTTGGGCAAGCTTCCAATTCAAATTTCTTTAGAGTTTGGTTTATAAAATAAGTTATGGTATCTATTGTGTATAACAAGGTACCGTCTATATCAAATATATACATATCTTCCTCGCTTTTTTCTATCATTGTACTTTTCTTTGGAAATTTGCCTATAGGTAAATATTTAAAGAAAGTTTTGACTTTTAGGGTATAAATATTGGTAAGAAAATGAACTGAAAATAAGAAGGAGCTTATGAGAGAAATTAGAAACCTAACCATGCTTAGCGATTTTTATGAATTTACTATGGCTAATGGTTATTATGAAAACGGAATGAAAGATACAATCGCCGTCTTTGACGCCTTTTACAGGAAAAACCCAGATGGAGGTGGCTATGCGATTTTTGCAGGTCTTAATGATATAATTTCCTATATCAAAAACCTTCATTTCACTGACGAAGACATTGAATATTTCAAGGCCCAGGGTGGTTTTTCTGAAGGATTTTTAGAATATTTAAGAAATTTCAAATTTACAGGCGACGTTTATGCCTTTCCTGAAGGATCAGTAATGTTTCCAGGAGAGCCAATTGTAACAGTCAAGGCCCCAATCATAGAGTGTTCTATAATTGAAACCTACTTGCTTTTGTCAATGAATTTTAATTCACTAATTGCAACTAAGACCAATAGGATTGTAAACTCTGCAGGAGACAGGCTTGTAATGGAATTTGGTGCCAGACGTGCTCAGGGAGCCGATGCTTCAATCACTGGAGCAAGGGCAGCCTACATCGCGGGTGCCCCAATTACATCCAACACTTATTCAGCCAAAAAATATGGCTTTAAGGCATCTGGAACCATGGCCCACTCTTGGATTCAAGCCTTTGATTCTGAATACCAAGCCTTTAAAACCTATGCAAAAATGTATCCAAATAACTGCATACTTTTAATCGATACCTACGACACACTTGAATCTGGCCTTGTAAATGCCATGAAGGTTTTCAAGGAAGAACTTGTCCCAAAGGGCCTTACAGGCGGAGTTAGGATTGACTCAGGCGATTTGGCCTACCTTTCTAAGGAAGTCAGAAAAAGGCTTGACGAGAATGGTTTTAAGGACTTTAAGATTGTCGCATCAAATTCCCTAGATGAATTTAAAATTGAATCTCTCCTTGCCCAGGGAGCAAAAATCGACTCTTTTGGTATAGGAGAAAGGCTAATTACAGCCAAGTCCGACCCTGTTTTTGGTGGAGTTTATAAGCTTGTAGCTATTGAAAAAGACGGAGACCTTGAGGCGAAAATTAAAGTCTCTGAAAATGTAGAAAAAATTACAACACCAGGCTTTAAGAAGGTCTACAGGCTCTACGATGCTGAAACTGGCAAGGCTGAGGCTGACTATATTGCCCTAAGAGATGAGGAAGTTGACGATTCCGAACCACTTGTAATCTTCGACCCACTTTTCACCTGGAAGATGAAAAAAATGAAAAATTACAAGGCTAGAGAGATGCAAGTTAAAATCTTTGAAAAAGGCGAACTTGTCTATGACGAGCCAAGCCTTGACGAGATTGCAGCCTACAGAAAAGAGGAAGTTGCATCTCTATGGGATGAGGTAAAAAGGTATGACGCCCCACACAATTATTACGTTGACCTTTCCCAAAAACTTTGGAATTTGAAACAAAAATTAATTTTAGAAGCCAAATCTAAATAAAAAGAGGCAGCCTGGGCTGCCTTTTTGCTTGTTAAATTTTTTGGTAAATTTTTTCCAAAACCTCACTGGTTTTGACATCTATCTCTTCTAAGCCCTTTTCGCCTAGGACTTGGATTTTTATATTTTTTGCATTTTTATAATAATTTTCAGCTTGGCTTTTATTTCCTTCAAGCTTTGATAAGACTGCACTTGCTAGGTTTTTTAAGCTTACTACAAAGGGCTTTATTTCCTTGTATAAGGATTCATTTGAATGATTTTTTTGGTAAGCTTCTGTTGCCTTTATTTTTTCTTCCAGTAATTTTTTAAGGATTCCTGTGTTTTTTTCTTCAAAGGCTTTTTTAATATCCATATCTTCTGTAAATTTCTTATCCTCAGTCCTTTGGTAGACCAAGGACCCATAAAGGCTTGGAGCGATTTTTATCAAATCTTCAAAAGCGCCTAGTTCTAGGTTTTTGACTGCTTTTTTAAAAGCTTCTTCAGGGTTGTATTTGTCTGGATTTTTCAAATATTGATTTGCCTGGTAAATTGATATTTTTGAAGCTTCTGCCTGATTCATTGGGTTTAGGTAAAATCCGTCGAAATTTATCTCTCTTGAATCGTAAAACTCAAAAATTTCCAAAAAAATTTCTTCTGGCTTATAATCATTTACCGGCCAATTAAACCAAATATAGGGCTTTTTGCCAGTTCTTTTGAAAAAATCTTCGTTTGACTTGTGATTGATTGGATCTACAACCTGGCTGCCAGTCCACATGAGGTTGACATTTTTTATGTCCTTCAAAAGGCCTTCGTATTCAAAACCTTTTTCGTCTATCCAAGCGTCGTTGTACCAAGGGTGGACAAAATAAAGATGATTTCCTGTTTCCTTTTCCACAAAATCAGCCAAGTCCCTTATTAATTTCATATGGTAAGATCTTTTTTCATAGGCGAGATTTTTGTCAATATCATCAAGACATAGGCCAAAAGACTTGACTCCAACACTTATTAATTGACTATATTTAGCGAAAATCTTCCCAATTTCTTCATCGTAAGAATCAAAATCGAAGGGATTTTGGCCTGGGTGGATGGCCCAAGTAAATTCAATACCCTTTTCATCGCTTAGGTCTGCGAGGGCCTTGATTTTCGCAATTTCTTCTGCTGGGTAAGGCCCACGCCACTTTTTGTTGTGGTAGGGGTCGTCTTTTGGAGCATAAATGTACTGGTCCATGCCAATTTCAGCTAGGAAATTTATCATAGACTTTCTCTCGTCAAAAGTCCAAGGGATACCGTAAAAGCCTTCAATTATGCCTTTCTTCATCTTATTTCTCCACTGGATTTGCTTCTATTATTGTAAGCTTGCCTGTAATTTTATAGTCCTTAGCATAATTTGTTATTAGGAAAAAATCTCCCTTTTTGATTGGGTAGACTTTTCCGTCAATTTCAATCTCGCCGGCCCCTTCAATTAAAGATTCCAATAAATATGGATTTTGTCTTTCAAACTTAGCTTGGCTATTTATTTTTAATTCCCTTACCTCAAAATATTCATTGGAAGTTAAATTTCTTCCCTCGTAGCCTGTGCCGGACAAGTTTTGGATTTGGTCTTCTTGGTCAATAATTTTGATGGCTTTCTTAGATTTTTCTAAGTGAAGATCTCTGAGATTTCCCTTATCGTCCCTCCTATCGTAGTCATAAAGCCTGTAGGTGATGTCTGAAGCTTGTTGGATTTCAAGGATTAGGGAGTCTTTTTTGATAGCGTGGACTGTGCCTGCCCTTACAAAGAAAAAGTCACCCTTTTTTGTAGGAACTTCCTTCAAAAGCTCATCCCATTTTCTCTCGTCAATCAATTTTATGGCCTCATCTTTAGAATCAACTTTGAGCCCAAAAATTATCGAAGCTGGATTTTCATTTAAAATGTACCAACACTCGGTCTTGCCCCTTGAATTTTCAAGCCTAGCCCCCATCTCATCGTCAGGGTGAACTTGGATTGATAGGTCGTCTGCCGCATCAATTATTTTTACCAAAAGTGGAAATTCTTTTTCATTAGGATTGCCAAAAAGCTCTGGCTTATCTTTATAAACTTCCCTTAAGGACTTGCCTTTAAATTCGCCATTTAAAATTGCAGACGATTCCCCTTCCATGCCTGAAATAGCCCAATATTCCCCAGTTTTATCTGATGGGATTTGGTAAGAATAAAGGTCTTTTAATTTGGATCCGCCCCAGATTTTTTCTGAAAATTTGCCTTCTAAAAATAAAATTTTATCCATTTTAATCTCCTATACTTTCGTAAATCCTCAATGTTTCTTCTATATGGTTGTCGTTTAGGTTGTCTATGTCATCATAAGGGACACCCATGACAACGAGGATATATTCCTTGCCATTTTTTTCTGCAAGAGTTGCCCAACAAAGGCCGGCCTTGTCGGTTGTTCCAGACTTGCCGCCTATTATCTCAAATCCATTTTGATTGTATTTTTTCAGATGGCTAAAAACTGTCGATTCAAGATAGACTCCGTCGGGATGGTCAAGGGTTGGCCTTGTCACAAAGTCTCTTTTTGTAAAAATTGCCCTGAAATTGCCGTCCTCTAGGCTATCTTTTATAAGCATGGCGCAGTCTTTTGCCGATTGGTAATTTTTTGGATCATCCATGCCGTCAGCGTTGGCATAGGAAGTATTCTTAAGGCCCAAATCTTCTGCTTCCTGGTTCATCATCGCCACAAAATTATCCATAGAACCTGAAATATTTATGGCAAGACTATCGGCAGCTTCACCAGCAGATTTGAGCATGGTTGCATACAAAAGATCTCTATAAGATGTGGCTTCACCTCCCCTAAAGCCTGCCATTGAGGCATTCATGTCAATAGCCCTGTGATAGGCATCAGTGTCAACTGGGGCAGTCGCCGCCAAATCTGTGATGTGTTTTAGGGCCACCCTTACAGTCATGATTTTTGTAAGAGATGCCATTGGAAGCCTCTCGTTTTCGTTTTTAGAAAGGACTTCCTTATCGTCAGTCAAATTGTAAAGGTAGACCGCTTTTGATATAAACTTTTCATCTTCAGCCTCTTTTTTGAACCTAGAGCTGACAAAAACTGCTATAAGCAAAACTAAGGCAATTATAAATAAATTTCTAATCTTTTTCATACTTCTATTGTACACCAAATTCGAATTTAGATAATTAAATCTTTTGTAAGCCTTTTTATAAAAGCTTAAAATTTTGCCAAATTTAAAGCTTATTAGATATGATTTTTAGCGGCTAGCTTGTCCCCGAAAATCATAGAAAAAAATATAAAAAAACTTTTCCCACTACTTGCAATTGATAATTTATATCAGATAGTAAATATGAGGTGAAAAAAATGAAAGATATAATTATAATTGAAGCAGGCCCTGCCGGCCTTAGCGCAGCCTTATATGCGAAGGCTCGTGGCAAGGACCTACTTTTACTAGAAAAAGATAGGGTAGGTGGCCTAATTAGCCATGTTTCCAAAGTTAGTCATTATGCTAGCCTTGCCGATAATGAATCCGGCGAGGATTTTTCACAAAAACTAAAAGACCAACTCGCCTTTTCAAAGATTGATGTGACCTACGAAGAATGTCTATCTATTGAGAAAAAAAACGACTTTTTCCTTGTAAAAACAAATAAAAATACCTATGAAGGTAAAAAACTAATCTATGCAGCAGGTTCTCACTTAAAAGAGCTTGATATTGATTATAAGGGCTTTGAGATAAAACATTGGCCATATGGCAATGAAGAAAGCCTTAAGGGGAAAACTGTAATTGTAAACGGTGGATCAGACGGAGCAAGCAAGGAAGCTCTCTATATAGGTAAATTTGCCAAAGAAGTCCACATCGTCCAAAACCAGGATGCCCTTCTTTGCATCGATGAATTTAAAAAGCAAATCGAGGCTTCAGAAAAGATAAAAGTCCACACATCATCAAGCCTTAAAGATATTGAAGTTAAGGATAATAAGTGTGTGAAGGCCATCCTTGATGATTGTGTCATCGAAGATGAAAACGGCATAGAAATCTATGTTCAAATCGGCCAAAACGGCAATACAGACCTAGTTAAGGATTTAGGTCAAGTTAAAAATACCTTCCTTGATGAAGAAATAAGCTCAAAAGTAGACGGCTTGTTTTTTGCAGGAGATGTTAGGATTAAAGATGTAAAACAAATAGCCACAGCAGTTGCTGATGGGACTCTTGCTGGTATAAGGGCAAGCAAGTAAAATTTTCAATTAAATAGGACTCCCTATTCCTCTTTGGATAAGGGAGTCCTATTTTAGTTTTTATTAATAGTTATTTTTGAAGATATTCTTCTGCGTGTTTTGCAGCATTTCTACCAAATACTATTATATCTGTTACAGCGTTTCCGCCTAGTCTATTAGCTCCGTGGATGCCGCCTGTAACTTCGCCTGCTGCGTATAGGCCTGGGATAACATTGCCGTCTTTATCTAGGACTTCAGAATTTGTATTTACTTCTACCCCGCCCATTGTATGGTGGATACCAGGTGAGATTTGAACTGCATAATAAGGAGCAACTGATAGGTCAGATCTTGTTTCTTCCATTCCTTTTCTGCCAAATTCCTTATCTTCATTGTTTTTAACTGTTTCAATCCAGTTTTCTATTGTTTCTTTGATAGTTTCTTCGTCTGTGCCAATTAATTCTGCTAGAGCCTTATAATCATCACATTTTGTTAGAAGTCCCTTGTCGAAATACTTAGCAATTGTTGCAGATTGGTCAAACATTGATTGGTCAACTATTAGCCAAGCTGCTGGGTCTTTTTGACTTAGAATTTCTTTTGATACAAAATCTCTTGTTTCTAGTTCATTTACAAATCTCTTTCCGTCTTGGTTTACAAGGATTGCTCCTTCTCCCCTAAGACCTTCAGAAATTAGTGATCCGTCTTTTTGTACTACAGTTGGGTGGATTTGAATTTGATCCATATCTATGAAGTTTGCCCCAACCTCTTCTAAGAATTTAACAGCGTCACCTTCGATAGACTTAGCGTTTGTTGATACATAGCCCTTTAGGTCTGGGTTGTATTTTTCAATCATTTCTTGGTTTGAACCGAAACCGCCTGTTGCAACTATAACTGCACCAGCGTTGACTTTTAGCTTTTCGCCATCTTTATAAGCTGCTTCAACACCAACAGCTTTTCCATCTTCCATAAGAACTTTTTCTACTCTTGCGTCATAGACAATTTCTACGCCAAGTTCTTTTGCTTTTTCAGTAAGTTTTTGAACTAAATAGTTACCTACAGGTATTGATTTTCCTTCGTCATTAATTGGTGCGTGGGTTCTCATTTCTGTTTGACCACCCGAGAATTTTAGCTGCTTAAGTGGTGCACCTAATTCTTCTAGCCAGTCAACAGCTTCTGATGATTCTGCTGCCATTTTTTCAACTAATTCCTTGTTATTTTTGTCATGGCCACCCTTCATAGTATCTGCTACGAATGTTTCTACTGTATCTGGAATTCCTTCTTCTTTTTGAAGTTTTGTTTCAGCTGCATTCATGCCGCCAGATGCTAGAGATGAGTTACCACCTGTGATGCCTGCTTTTTCAATTACAGTGACATTTTTACCGTCTTGGGCCATTTGGATAGCTGCAGAAAGACCTGCTCCACCTGCACCTACTACTACTGTATCAGTTGTTATTTCTGTTTGTCTATCTTCTTTAGATTCTTTTGCTACTAGGTCTTCTGGATTTGCTCCAGCTTCTTTTATAGCATTGTTAACTGCAGATAAAAATGCAGCTGATGATATAGTTGCTCCAGAGACATTGTCAAGGTCTGTAGTATTTTTTGCAATAACCTCTTCTTTAATTCTAAGAATTCCCGCTCCGCCTACAGCACCTGTTTCCTTTTGATCTACATCAATACCAGTAATTACGCCATTTTCCATAGTTACTTTAACATTGATATCTCCGCCGTAGCCTTTAGCTGTACCTTCAAAATCACCAGAAAGTGTAGCTATATCTGTAGTGCTTTCTGTTTCTTTTTCATCTTTAGCAGTTTCTTCCTGTTTAACTTCTTCTTTAGTTTCTTCTTTTGGCTTTGTAGCAGTATTTCCACAAGCGGAAAGTGCCATTGCCATAGCAAGAGCCATTGCTAGTGACTTATATTTGTTCATATGTACTCCTCATTAATTATATTCTATAGGCAAATTAAAACAAAATATGAGGCTATCCGAAGATAGCCTTTTAAAAATCTCATATTTTCTTATTTTGCAGCGTCCATTGCGTCCTTTAGGGCAGCTTTGAATGCTTCACTTGTAACTGTTGCGCCAGATACGTTGTCGAATTCTGTTCCGTTTGCATTTTTAGCAGCTTCTACTAGTTCTGGAAGTGCATCTGCACCGATTCCTTCGCTTTCGCTGTGTTCATCAACTACGATGTCTTTGATCTTGTCGCCTTCCATAGTAACTGTTAGCTTGATGTCTCCACCGTAACCTGCAGCTGTAGCTGTACCTGTTTTTTCAGCTGTTTCTTCTGCTGCTGGTGCTTGTGCGTTTTCTTCTGCTGGTTTTTCAGCTGAGTTTCCACAAGCTGCTAGTACTAGAGCAAGAGCTCCAACTAAAAATATATTCTTTTTCATATTACTCTCCTTGTAAAAATTCTGTTTGAATTATGTTTACTAGAAAAATATACCATAAATTCTGGTAAATTTCAAGGTTTTTCCTGACCTAGGCCCCAAAGACGTCTTTAATGACCTCTTTGATGTTGCCCATTTGCATTATTTTCATATCTTTAAAATCCTTTTGAACTAGGGAATTTTTAGCCAAATAAACCTTGTCATAGCCAAGTCTTTCAAGTTCCTTGACCCTTTGTTTGGCCTGGGGCACTTTTTTTAGTTCGCCAGTAAGGCCAACTTCGGCTATAAAAACGACCTTGTCTGAGATTGGTTTTTTCAAGTAAGATGAAGCGATAGACATGATTATAGCAAGGTTTACAGATGGTTCTGAAAGTTTTAGCCCACCTGTGGTCTTGATTATAACATTCATATCAAATAAATTAAGACCCGCCCTTTCTTGGAGAATTGAAATAAGGGTATTTAGGTCATCTCTCCTTAGGGAATCGCCTATTCTTTGCGGATAAGGCATAAAGGATTTTGAAACTAAGGATTCTATCTCAACTTCAAGGAGCCTTGAGCCTTCCTTTGTCACAGAAATCGCTGAGCCTTCGATTTCGCTATCTCTTTGGGTTATAAAATATTCGCTAGGATTTGTGATTTCTATTAAGCCTTCCTCATCCATTGAAAAAAGCCCAATCTCACCTGTCCTTCCAAACCTGTTTTTGCTTGATGTTAAAACTCTTAGGTCTTCATCGGGACTGCCGTCTAGGATTAGAACTGTATCTACTAAGTGTTCAAGGGTACGAAGCCCTGCCATTTCCCCTGTCTTTGTCATGTGGCCGACCATGATGAAGGCACGCTTCTTTTCTGGATTTTTGGCCATTTCAACAGCCTTACCAGCCACCTCAATTGTCTGGGTAGGTGAGCCCTGCTTGTTGTCAAATTCCTGGAGGGAAAAAGTCTGAATGGAGTCTAAAATTACAATATCAGCCCCAGTTGCCTTTATTTCCTTAATTGCAAGGTCCATGGAATTGGTAGAAAGGATCCAAAGATTCTTGGGTTCGTCTTTCATAATTCTTTGTGACCTTGATTTTATCTGGCTTTCGCTTTCTTCTCCCGAAACGTAAAGGACTTTGAGTCCCTCGTCGGCATAGGATTTTGACAATTGTAATAAAAGTGTAGATTTTCCTGCACCTGGGCGAGCTGTAAGTATTGAAACTGAGTCACGGACAAGTCCTCCGCCCACTGCCCTGTCAAATTCCTCATAGGCAGAGTGGATTCTCTCCGACTCGTTAATTTCAATTTCCTTTAGCTTTTTAGCCTTATTATCTTCATCGAGGATAACTTTTTTGCCGGCCTTTTCTTCTTTGATTGTTGTTTCTACAAGGCTTCCCCACTTTTTGCAAGATGGGCACTGGCCAGCCCAAACATTTTGGATATGGCCACAATTAGTGCATTCGTAAGCTTTTTTGACCTTAGCCATTGTTTGCCTCAACAAACCTATTTACAGAAAATTCGTAAACGGCCCTCTTTGGATCGTCCTTATAAATTTTTGCAAAAATATCCCTTGGAACAATGCCAAAATCAAGCATAGCTTCAAGTTCATCAAGATATTTATTTTCACTTTCGTCTAGAACTGGCCTAATAATATCGATTATATCTAGGACGTGCTGGTAGATTTCCACATTTTGATAAAGGGCGAAAATCCCCATCCTAGTAGCGTTGTTTTTAAGCTTTTGAGCCTCGTCATAGGTCATATCTTGGAACAATTCGTAAACTTTTTCAAAAGTTTCGTCAACAAAAAATATTCCCTTTATCAAAGCCGCAGCCGCCATATTGTAAGGATATGGAATATTATCAGGCATCCTGATTTCCATATAAGTTTTAACTCTCACATCTGGGAAAACTATGGAAATTCCGTGGTTAACCATGGCGTCGGCATTTTCCTCGGTCATTAGTTCATCGAGGGTCTTTCTTCCGACATAGGCTTCCCCATCATCACTTGGCATAAAAATCATTGGAGTATCAAGGATTTTCTCAGCATATTTTGCGTATGACAAATCAGAATCAAAGGCAAAGTCATAAAGACCAGTCCTGTCCCTATCTGTGTATTCCCAAATTGTTTGCCTTAGGTTTCTGTCAATGTAGGTTTCTCCCTCAAAAATTAGGGCATTATCAAAGACTGAATACAAAAATGGGCTGAGGGCGTTGGCTAAAAAGTATTTCTTTTTGAAATCTTCTTCATTTTTATAATCCACAGCCAACTGCATAGAGCAAGTCCCCTTCATCATGTTATGGGCATACTCTCCGCCGTATTTTTCAAAATATTTGTACATAAAATCATAGCGAGCCTTTGGAATTATCTTAATATCGTCAATCTTAGTTTTTGGATGGTAGCCAAGGGTCACCAAAAGCAGGCCTCTTCTTTCAAAAAGAGGGATAAGTCTTTCCATGTGGGTCCTATAAACTTCAAAAAGGTCATCTACCATAGTCTTAGCCCTTAGGGCAAGTTCGAATTGGCCAGCAGGTTCTATTGAGATATCAACATTACCATCAGAAAAGGCCATGCCAGATTCGTCTGTTTTTTCATAACCAAGGTCGACTAGGTCTTTTAGGATTTCCCCAATCCCGTCTTCGCCGTAAAAAGATTGGCTCTCCAAAGTTTCCTTATTTACTACAAAGTGCTCTATTTCAAAGCCCAGCCTAAAGTCCTTTTCGTTCTTTTCGCCAGACTTAATAAAATCTACAATTTTTTGAATTTTTTCTAATCTTTCCATAATAACCCCTTTACTCTTATCATTATACGAATATTTGCCAAATAAACCATGGTATAATGGACTTATGAAATACGGATTTTTTGAAAGTCCCCTAGGAATAATAAAAATTTCCTATGAGGCAAAGATAAGGAAAATTGAATTGGTGGATGAAATTGATGAAAATAGCGAAGAAAATGAGCTTTTTAACATTTTTAAAGACCAGCTTTTAAAATATTTTGAAGGAAAAAGAAAAACTTTCGATAAGCTTGACCTCCTAGATCCAAAAGGCACCGCCTTTCAAAAATCAGTCTGGCAAGCTTTGTTGAAAATTCCTTACGGAAAAACTTCATCTTATAAAGAAATCGCAAAAGCCATAGGAAGGCCAAAGGCCACCCAAGCCGTAGGAACAGCCATTGGCAAAAATCCTTTTTTAATAATAATCCCCTGCCACAGGGTAATAAAAGCAGACGGATTCCTAGGAGGCTTTGCCTATGACAGGGAAATAAAAAGAAAACTATTAAAAATCGAAGGATAAATTTTCCCTTATAGGAGAAATTTTTGATATTTCCTAACACAAAAAAGAGTCGGACATCCGACTCTCTTTTTTAGTTAATTCTATTTGTTGTTTCTCCGTCAAAGAAGTGGAGGGCTTCTGGATCTAGGCTAAAGGTGTGGCTTTCGCCTATTCTGTATTCGAAGTGGCCTGGTTGGCTTACTACAAGTTCAGTTCCGTCGTCCATCTTTGCGTAGATGATTTGTTCCTTACCAAGCATTTCTATAACTTCTATTGTTCCTGTTACAGAGTTATATTCGTGTTCACCTGGGATAAATCTTTCTGATCTGATTCCTAGAGAAACTTCCTTGCCTTCATAGTTTTTAAGGATGGCAGCGTCTTTGTCATTTGCCCTTATTTTCATAAGGCCTGAATTATTGACAAACATGCCATTTTCTATCTTTCCTTCTATGATATTCATAGTTGGAGATCCGATAAATCCTGCTACGAAGAGGTTTTCTGGTCTTTGGTAGAATTCTGTTGGCGCTCCTACTTGTTGGATTTTACCTTGGTCAAGAAGGATGATTTTTGTTGCCATAGTCATTGCTTCTGTTTGGTCGTGGGTTACATAGCAGCTGGTTGTTTCAAGCTGGTTGTGTATCCTTACGATTTCAACTCTCATGTGTTCACGAAGCTTGGCGTCAAGGTTAGAAAGTGGTTCGTCCATAAGGAATACAGATGGTTTTCTAACGATCGCACGTCCTAGGGCCACCCTTTGTCTTTGACCACCTGAGATGTCTGATGGTCTAGAATATAGGTAGTCTCTTAATTGTAAGATGTCTGCCGCTTCTTGAACTCTTTGGTCGATGACTTCTTTTCTCTCGTTTTTCATTTTTAGAGAGAAAGCCATGTTATCATATACTGTCATGTGTGGGTAGAGGGCATAGGATTGGAATACCATTGCGATGTCCCTGTCCTTTGGCTCTACTGTATTCATTATTTTATCACCGAAATATAGGGTACCTTCTGTTATTGAGTTAAGGCCCGCTATCATTCTTACTAGGGTTGATTTACCACAACCAGATGGTCCTAGGATGGCACAAAAGTCCTTGTCTTTGATGTCTAGATCTATGTGTCTGATGGTAAATTTATCCCTACCTTCATATTTTTTTCCTAAATTATCTAATTTAACTCTCATTATTTTATCCTTTCACTGCACCTGATGACAATCCTCCAACTAGCTCATCTTGTAGGAACAAGAAGAGAAGCATAACAGGGATGGCTGATAAGAAGCCGCCTGCTGCAAAGGCCGGTTGGTTCATATTTCTAACGTCTGATATTAGTGTAAATAGGCCTGTTGCCAAGGTGTAATCTGCTGGATTTGTCAAGAGTATTTTTGGCATCATGTAATCAAGAAATGGTCCTATAAAGCATTGTAGAGCTATGATTGCTAGCATTGGTCTTGCAAGTGGCATGATTATTAGCCTATAAACTTGGAAGTTTGAACATCCGTCTATCCTTGCAGCCTCGTCAAGCTCTTGGGAAATAGAATCAAGGTAACCTTTTAAGATGAAGGTGTTACCTGCTATTGCCCCACCTGAGTAGATTAAAATTAGCATCATTGGACGAGAAAATACTGGAACTACACCCGAAACAATTGTGTGGATAGCGTAGTAGGCAGTGATTCCCGCAAAGGCTGGGATAATCTGAACTAGCATTATGGTTATAAGACTTGCTTTCTTGCCCTTAAATCTAAATCTTGAATAGGCATAACCTGTAAAAGATACAAAAATCAGGGTAAGGATTGTTGTTGCTGTTGCTATTTTTAGTGTATTTACTACCCATCTTAAGAACTGTGTTTTTTCAAACAAGTACTTAAAGTTATTTACTGAGAAGACAAAGTCTCCTGTCATTGATATATATTGGCCTTGGTTGCCGTTAAATGATGATACAACCATGATTACTAGGGGTACTAGGATAATTGCAGCCCATATAAATAAGATTAGGTAGGATATTGTCAAAGCTACCTTGCCTGCAGCTGTAAGTGGCTGAAGGTCTGATAGGTAGAGGTCTTTATTTTTCTTTTTCTTAAACATACTAATACTCCTTGAAGGCTGATGATTTCATGTAGCCGAAGAAGGAAATGATTATAAGTATTATTGAGATAAATACAGTAATCGCAGCTCCTATAGCCTGGTACTGACTGTTCATAGTCAAGTTGTAGATGTATGAAATCAAAATATCACTTGATCCCGCTAAGTTACCGTAGACTTGTGGGTTGAATGGGCCACCGCCGTTAAATAGGTAAATTATTGAGAAGTTGTTAAAGTTGAATGTGTATTGGTTGATTAGCATTGGAGATATTTGGAAAAGTACCAAAGGTATTGTTATTCTTAATGTCCTTTGGAAACCTGTTGCTCCGTCTATGCTTGCTGCTTCATATAAATCCTTTGGTATAGCTTGAAGTACACCAGTTGTAAGTAGGAATATATAAGAATGTCCCAACCAACCTTGAAGTAGCACTAGGGCAGCTCTGGTTTGAACTGTGTTGTTTTTAATATCTAAAGATGTGTTAAACAAGTTGTTTACAGCTTCTGTTATTACACCGCCACGGCTGGTCATTATTGAGAAGAACATGATTGTGATGAAGGCTGGTATTGCCCATGGCAATAGGTAAACAGTTCTAAAGAACTTTTTGCCTTTGATTCTCTCGTTGTTGACCATTAAGGCAAAGATGAAGCCCAATACAATTGCAAGTGTAGAAGCTAGTATTGTCCACATAATTGTCCAACCGAATATATGCCAGAAGGCCTTACCTGCTATACCTTGTCCTCTTGCTATGGATACATAGTTAGCAAGTCCTACCCACTCGAATTTGTTTTGGTGTTGTGGGTCCATATTTGTAAAGGAAATAAGGATGGCTGTTACTATTGGAACAATTACTATAAAGATGATTACCAACAGAGCTGGTGAGGTTATTAAGTATGGGAATCCATCAGTTCTTAGGTATTTTTTTGTTTCAAAGTATGAGTTTGGTCTTATGCCTTGAATTTCTCCCTTTTCTGTCCTATAGGCATCCAAGAATGATCCTATAAAGATTGCAAGGGCTATGCATACAAAGGCTAGGGCTAAGATGCCCTCTATCATAAAGATAATTGACCTATCAAGTCTTTTGCCGCCTTGGGCTAGGGAAATAAGACCTGCTATACCTTGTCCTTGGTAGTTTCCAAAGCCAAGGGCATATGGAATTGCTATTAAGAATATAAACAAGGCTCCTACTAAAAACATTAGGCCCTTTTGCCATTGGCCGTTTAATAGTTGGCCGACTCCTGGGATTGGGGCTGAGATTATGGATTTGAAAGGTCTTTCCTTTTCGACTTCGACAGGGGTCCTTCTTCTAGCATCTGATCTTTCTTCTTCCAGGATTTTTAAAGAATGTTTGAGGTCTTCTTTTAATTTATATTTGTAAGACTCAATCTCTTCTTTTATTGATCTTTCAGGGTTCCTATAGTCTATCTTTAAGTTTTGGTCTTTAAATTTTTGTTTTAGTTGTTCTTTTGTAGCCTTGTAGGCCTTTTTTGAAATTCTTTCTTCTTTGAAGGCTTCTTCTATTTCAGCTACGTCGTGTTCGTATTTTTCCTTTAAGACCTTTCTGTCAGCCTCAATGAACTTACTTTTTTCAGCAATGACTTCTGGAGTCAAGTTTTTTTGGCGTTCTTCAGCGTCTTTTAGGGAATCTTTTAAGAATTGGTCGTGGTCTAAGATTTTTGGTATCTCTGTGACATCTAGCTCATTAAGCCTATAATCAAGGAGACTTTCATAAGATAGGTCCTTGTTTTCCTCATAGAAGGCCTGCATCTTTTCTGCCACGAGTTTTTCTATATATAGGTCTTTTAGTTTACCATCTGCTGGAAGGTTTTTATCAGAATTCGCCTCGTTTTTTGCTTTTTCTAGAAGGGTTTTTTTCTGATCCTCGTATTCTTTTAACTTAATATTGTAGGGATGGTTTGCTTTAGTATATTTAGGGCTAGTACCGTTTTCCTTAGCTTCGATAAGATCAATTATATATTGATTTTTCCTAGGATAGGTCACTCCCCTCCTATCTATAAGGCTTTTTTCATAAGTCATTATAATTACCTTTCTTGTCTTGTTATTACTATTAGTAAGAAAATATTTAGAATAAGTCCTAGATAATAAAATACAGATCCTAGGCTAAAGGAAAAAAATAGGTTGACTATAGAAATAAGAGTCATTGCCCCGAAAAATAGCTTATAGGTTTTGTTGATTCCGTATTTTTTAATAGTAAAAAAGGTGTATAGAGATATAGTTATGGGATTTATTACCTTTATAAATAAAGAAAAAATGATTGAATTTAAAAAATCATCATAACTAAGTCCTGGTTTAATTTTAGAAATAGTTTCAAAAACACTTGGGTCCTTGGCTAACATCATTGCTTCTAGGCTGAAGTTTAGGATGATTGCTGCGGATATTAGAAGTATTTGTAGTAGAAATTTATTTCTTTGTTTTTCTTTTTCCATATTGTTTTAAATATAAGGGGCTAAGCTTAAAGCCTGCCCCTTAACATTTTTTTAATGGTTAAAGTTTGCCATCATTGAATCAAATGATGCTTTTAATTCTGCGTATGCTGCTTTTTCGTCAGCTGGTTTTACAGAGTTCCAAGAAAGTATTGCGTTTTTGTAGGTATCCCATACATCGCCCCACTCTTTGAATAGTGGTCTTGCTGGAGCTTCTTTGTAAGATTCGATTGTAGCTGCGATGATTTTCTTATCAGTTTCTGGAAGATCCATTCCTTGATATGTTTCAGCGCTTACGTTTTCAAGTACCTTACCTGTAGCTTTGTATAGGTCTGCTGCAAATTCTGGGTTTACAATTTCTTCAATCATTGCTTCTGCTATAGCAACTTTGTCAGCATCTTCTTCGATTCTAGCGTTCATTGCAAGTCCCCATCCACCTTGCCAGTGGGTTAGAGCTTTGCCTGCTAATGTTAATTGGCTAATTGGGAAGATTTCTAGGTTATCTTCGCCAGCTTGTTCAGATATAGGAGCTGCATCCCATGGTCCACCAAGTCTAGCTACACCGCCCTTGCCAGGTTTGAATGTATCATCGATATATCCCCAACCAGCATCAGCGTCAAATAATTGTGTTCCTGCTTCGTTGTGTTTTTTCCAGTAGTCGAATAGGGCTTTAACTGTTGCTTGTTTTTCTGGTTCAAGCTCATCCCATTCTTTTGTGAAGTCAGAGTAAAGTGTACCGTCTTCTTTTTTGCCTAAAAGTTCGATTCCTGAAGAGTTTGTTGCTGCAACACCGTACCAAGCATCAAAGATTGGTAGTAGAACTGTTGATTCATCAGCTACATCATTGATTTCAATTGGTTTAGAAAGGTCGATACCTTTTTCTTCAGCGTTAGCTTTGTTTACATAGGTAATTAGAGTTTCAATGTTGAATGGGAAAGCAAAATATTCGCCGTCAATGTTGAAGTTTCCGCCGATTCCCTTATCAAAATCATCCCAACCACCGATTTCACCAGCAAGTTTTTTAGAATCGATTGCAGCTAGTATATCGTTTCCGTGAAGACCGTAAAGTCTGTCTGCTGGGATTGCAAATAGGTCTGCAACGTCTTCGTTTGAAGCGTCTGTAGCATCGATTATATCTAGGTGATCGAATGCTCCCATTGTCTTAAATTCGATTTCTGCGTTAGGGAATTTTTCCTTAACTCTTTCTGCTGCTTTTTCGTAGTGTGGAAGCCATGCTTCTTCTACTTGCACGCTTAATTTTGCGCTTGCGTCCTTATTTGCTGCTTCTTTACCAGTATCAGCAGCTTCTTTTCCGCCATCTTTAGCTCCACCACATGCTGCCATAACAAAAGCAAGTGATAAAGCCATTATTGATTTTATTCCTTTTTTCATATTTCCTCCTAAAAATGATATGAAAGCGTTTATTACACCATCATTATATCTAATTATCAAAATTCTGTCAAACTTTTTCGGTATCGTTCTCTATTATGGAGTTGCAACGTTTTATCAAGTTGTGAGATAAGGTTGAAGCCACGCCATTTGCGAGCCTTTATCATTTCTTATTTTTTTTGCAAGAAAAAATTTTTTTCTTAAATATTTTATTTTTTTGAGCAAAAGGTACATTGTTTATATAAAAGTTTATAAAAAATATAAGGAGAATTACTATGTCATGTACAACCATACTTGTAGGTAAAAAAGCAAGTTTTGATGGATCAACCCTAGTTGCCAGAAATGAAGATTCTGGAAGTGGCCAATATAATGCAAAAAAATTCGTTTTTGTTAAAAAAGAAGACCAACCAAAGGTCTATAAATCAGTGATTTCAAAGGTGGAAATTCCTCTTCCAGAAAATCCTCTTTCCTATACAGCTATGCCAGAGGCTGTAGCTGGCCAAGGAATCTGGGCAGCTTGCGGTGTCAATGCTAAAAACGTCGCTATGACTGCAACTGAGACAATTACCTCAAATGAAAGAGTCCTCGGCGCAGACCCTCTTGTAGTCTACCAAAAATCTGTCGGCACAAAGGGAGAGGCTAATTATAAGGAAGAAATTCCTGGCGGAATTGGCGAAGAAGACATTGTTTCAATCGTCCTTCCCTATATAAGTTCAGCAAGGGAAGGCGTCCTCCGTCTGGGTTCCCTCCTAGAAGAATACGGCACTTACGAGAAAAACGGCATTGCCTTCCAAGATGAAAATGAAATTTGGTGGCTAGAAACTATTGGCGGCCACCACTGGATTGCAAGACGTGTCCCAGACGATTCCTATGTAATCATGCCAAACCAACTAGGCCTTGATTATTTTGACCTAGAAGACGCCCTAGGAAAGGGTGAGAATTTCTTATGTTCAGCTGACCTTAAGGACTTTATAGAAAAATACCACCTAGACCTATCCCTTGATGGTAGTTTAAATCCAAGAGATGCCTTTGGTAGCCATTCAGATGCAGACCATGTCTACAACACACCAAGGGCCTGGGTTTTACAAAGATATTTTAACCCAATGTCAAATACCTATGACGGCATAGATGCTGACCTAAGACCAGATGATGACGATATCCCATGGGCAAGTGTTCCTGAAAAGAAAATCACTGTAGAAGACATCAAATATGCCCTCTCCCACCATTTCCAAGGCACACCTTACGACCCATACAAAAAACATGGGGACACATCTCAGGCAGGTGCCTTCCGTCCAATCGGCATAAATAGGAATAATTTCCTAGGCTTAACACAAATTAGGTCCGATAAGCCAGATCCAATCAAGGCCATAGAATGGCTTGCCCTAGGCTCAAATACCTTTAACGCCATGGCTCCATTTTATGTAAACATCACCAACACTCCAGCTTATTTGAGAGATACTACAGGACGTGTCACTACAGAATCTTTCTACTGGATAAACCGCATAATTGCAGCCCTTGCCGACCCATATTTCGCAGATACTGCAAATTTAATCGAGCGTTACCAAGAAAAAGTAGGATCTTTTGCTTGGGAGATGATTTATAAGACAGATGAGAAAATTATAAGCGGAAATCTTTCAAGAGAAGATTCTCTAGAAATCCTTGAAGAAGCCAACGAGAAAATCGCAAAAATGCTCCAAAAAGAGACTGACGACCTTCTTGACCAAGTCCTTTTAGTGGCATCAAATAAGATGACAAACAGCTTTTCAAGGTCAGACGCATAAAAAATTCCCGAGCCGAGCTCGGGTTTTCCCTTGCAAAAATTTCACCAAATCTTATAATAATATAAAAAATAAAGGAGATTTTATGTCAAAAACTTTAGGACCAATCCACTATCTAATGTATGAAAAAATCAAGTTTCAAGATGAAATAACAGATTTTTTGATGGATGGGGATTTTTCTCAAATAAAATATGAACCTGTTTCAAAAAGACCCCTCGAGGAAATCTTAGACCAAGAAAATATCCACGGTTTTCTCCAAGAAAAGATAGATATAGTTGAAAGTCGCCTTGCCAAGGCACTTAGTCTTTGCAAAAACCCAAGCGAAAAACTTTTTAAACTTGGTCAAGAATGTGGCAAGGACAAAGATTTTTCAAACTTTGAGGAGATTTTTACCGACCTAAATAAGTATTTACTCGACGGTATGCCTTGTGATCAAGGACTTTCAGCCGTCCTTGACGGAGGAAGTTTATATTTAATTACCAATAATAACCTCCATGCAAAATACCAAGACGCCATCAACCTTGAAAATTCAAGAAATGCCTCTTGCGAGGGTGGTCACAGCCACGATCATCACGAGTCCTTTGAGCTTGGAAATGGCTCGGTAAATGACTTAAAAAACGAAGAATCCTCCTACCACAAATACAGGCTAGATTTTCTAAAAGGCTATTTTTCAGCAAGTCCTTATGAGGTTGAACTTGTAAATGGGATTAATTATAAAATAACAAAAAAATAAGACCCACAAGGGTCTTTAAAATCTCATAATCCCAAAAGCTCTCTCAAATAAAGAGAGCTTTTTTGATTGAAGTTTCCTATATAAATGGATTGTAAAACCTGCCCTTATTGATGAAAAATAAAGAAATTCCGATTCCGACCAAAGCTAGGGTGATAAATAAAATTACAAAGTCATTTTTACCAAAGGGTCTAGCCTTGTACCAAGTTCTAGTTTTATTTTTTCCAAAACGTCTTAATTCCATGGCTTGGGCTATGGCTTCAATCCTCTCTAGACTGTCAAAAATTAGGGGAATTACAATATTGCTACTCGCCTTAATTCTCTTTACAAGACCTGCCTTCTCGCTCATTTCTATCCCCCTAGCCTGGCTTGCCTGCCTAATATCAAAATAAGATTTTTGGATGTCTGGTATATACCTAAGGGCAAGGGCGACTGCGTAAGAGATTTTGTAAGATAGGCCAATCCTATTTAGGCTTGATGAAAATTCGGATGGATCTGTGGCAAAAATAAAAACTATAGCCAAGGGAATGGTTGAAAAATACTTAAGAGCGACGTTAAATTCGTAAAAAACTTGCTCCAAAGTCAGGGCGTACCTTCCAGTGCCAAAAATAAGTGTCCTTGACCCATAGAGTCCCACCCCATAGGCTGGCTCAAAAATATAAATTGCAAGGATATTGATTAGGGAAAAGACTGCGACAATTTTTATCAAAAATGCCACATCTTCCCAATGAATTTCTGCAATTTTCATTGCCAATAGCGATAGTGCCATAACGAGGATTAGAAATCTTGTGTCATAGCTAGTCATGACTATTACAGAAAGAAGGATAAAAGCAAGCAGTTTTGTTGTGCCAGAAAGTCCGTGAATAAATGTATCGTTCTTGATATATCCGAGGGTCTTATTCATCTCTTGCTCCTTTCATAACCAATAAAGGTCTCTATAAAGTCAAGGGCATCCATACTTTTAAGCCTCTGACCAAGTTTAAAAAGCGATGTCTCGGCAAGATTTGCCCTGTCAATTAATTCACTTTGACTAAAAAGCTCAGCTGGAGTAGTATCAGCTAGGATTTTCTTATCACCGATTACAAGCGCCCTATCTGTATATTCCTCAATTAGGTGCATATCATGGCTAATCATTAGGATGGTTAGGTCATATTCTTTGTTGATTTTCCTTATAAATTCCATCATTTTTGTATAGTGGTGGAAGTCTTGACCGGCTGTCGGCTCATCCATAATAATCACTTCTGGGTCCAAAACCAAAATCGAAGCTATAGTGACCCTTCGTCTTTGCCCGTAAGAAAGAGCGGAAATCGGCCACTTCCTAAAGGAATATAGGCCACAAATTTCAAGAGCATCGTGAACTTTCTTCTTGATTACATCTTCGGCCACTCCCCTCACCCTCAAACCAAAAGCGACTTCATCAAAAATCATAGTCTTTGAAATCATAGCGTTTGGATTTTGGAGGATGAAGCCAACCTTATCGGCAATTTCTTTTATGGATAGGTCTTTCGAATCCTTCCCTGCAAGGATTATTTTCCCAGAATCTGGTCTTAAGAACCCACACATAAGCTTGGCGAGTGTTGATTTTCCTGCTCCATTCGGACCTAAAATCGAAATTATTTCCCCCTTGTCAATCTCTAAGGAAAGATTTTCCAAAATATTTTCCCTCTCATAGGAGAAGGTTAGATTCTCTATTTTAATCACTTCTTCATTAGTTTTTTTGATTTCTTTGCCGACCTGCCCCTTGGCCCATCCTTCTATCTTGGCTAGGTCACTTGGGGATATTTCAACTTCATCAAAGTCTCCAAGCTTTTCGTATCCAGAAATATCTACGCCAGCGTATTTCATAGCGTCGATATAAAGAGGTCTTCTAATACCGATTTTCTCCAAAATATCTGACTTTAAAAGGTCAGTCGGACTCATATCCGCAAGAATTTTCCCACCGTCAACAGCAATTATCCTATCGGGATCAAGTAAAAGGGCCTCTTCAAACCTATGTTCAATTACAATAACTGTGTAACCAAGCTTATCAGCGAGCCTTTTTAATAACTCCATAGTCTTTCTGCCAGACTTTGGATCAAGATTTGCCAGAGGTTCATCAAGTAATAAAATCGGCACATCTGAAACCAAGACCCCAGCTATGGAGACCGATTGCTTTTGTCCCCCCGAAAGCTCTCCAGGTTTCATTTCTAAAAGCTTAGAAAGATTTAATTCTTTCGCCCACTTCTCAACGATTTTTTTCATCTCTTCCTGGTCTACATTGTCATTTTCTAGAGAGAAGGCAATGTCTTCGGCAACTGTAAGGCCTACGAATTGACCGTCTGTATCTTGAAGAACTGTGCCTACCGATAGGGATAGGTCAAAAATAGACGAATCAAGTAAATCTTTTCCATCAATTAGACAAGAGCCTGTTATATCCCCAGGAAAGGTGTTTGGAATCTGTCCATTTAGGCTTTTGGCAAGGGTGGACTTGCCAGAGCCAGATGGGCCCACAATTATTATTTTCTCGCCCTTTTTCACTTTTAAATCTATGTCAAAAAGCGAAGGTTCGACCTGGGACTTGTATTTAAAATTGTACTTGTCAAAAACTACCAGGTCCTGTCTATTTTCCATATATCCTAATCTCTTTTTAGTGAATTATCTGCTGTTCTTGTCTTAGCATAAGCTGCGATTAAAATTGTACCTAAGATACCAACTGCTACTGAATTTAAGCCTGCTGATACAAAACCTTGGGCAAAAACCTTGTTAGCTGGTTCTGAATAGATTAAAATATCCAAAACTGGTGCAATGATTCCCCAGCAAAGAACATTTACAATGATTTGGCCAACATTGAATTTAACCATGTCTTTTTTTGTAAAAGCGCCTTGAGAAATGTCAAGTTTAGATCCAACTAGACCGTAACCAAAGCCTGTGATGCCTGATGTTACAACCCATGACCACCATAGACCATAAGTTAGAAGGTCCTTAATAGCATGGCCAATAAGACCGATTAGGCCGCCTGCTACTGGTCCAAAAAGAACTGACATCAAAGCCAAGAATGGATAGGTTGTTTCAACTGATGTGTTTGGTATAAAGCCAACTGGTATAGATAAATACCTACCTAGGATAAAAAATACAGCAGCGCCAATACCGATAGCTACAATTGTAGTAATAGAATTATTCTTTTTCATTATTGCTCCTTTTTAATAAAAATACTCCAATCTGCCCCTGTACCGATTTGGTAGGTGGCAGAAAATGACGCTTGGTTAATTGCGATACCAAGATTGATTAACGAATTGATATAGGCTACGGTTTCACCCAAACCTACATCTGCAAAGGAATGGCCAAAGGTCATCTGATTTTCATATTTTTTGATTCCCTTATAATAGATAATGACCTTAATCATATCCCCTTGTTTGATACCAGCTTCGTTTAGCATATCGAGGCTAATATTTGTCCATAAAGATCCAAACCTAATATCTAAGATGTCAACAGTGCCTTCTATGACTCCATCAGTAATTTTTGCATCTTTTATGGTTTCATAGCAAAGCTCATCTAGACTAAGCGTATCTAGAAAATCATAATAAGAAGTATCACCGGCAAGTTTTGCCCCGTTGTAGGCATAGACATCTCTACCATGGAAGGTGTGAGAATTTTCGGAAAAAGGAAGTCTATCCTTTATCTCGTCTATAATCCTTGCAGACTCAAGGCCTATATATTTTGCCACATGGGAAATGGTGCCATTATCTGGTGTGACTATATAGTGACCTGACTTGGTTTTTACCACTATAGAATGGCGACTAGAGCCAACCCCTGGGTCAACTACTGATACAAAAACTGTGCCCTCTGGCCAATACTTGATAGTTTGTAAAAGCCTATAAGATGCTTCAAAAATATTGTAGGGCATAATTTCATGAGTCAAGTCGTCTATGGTTAAGTCTGGATTTACCATAAAACTTACTCCGTGCATAGCGGAAACTGCTCCGTCTCCTAAACCGAAATCTGATTGAAAAACTAATGTGTTCATATAAATTCCTTTCAAATTATTACTAGGATATTATATCAACATAATTCTATCAGTCAATTTCCACAAATAAATTTTAGGCACGAAAAAACACCCATCGCCCTGATGGATGTGAAAAAACTCCATCAGCCAAGCTTTAGCACCTTACAAAAAGTAGGTTGCTGAAGGATCACAGAGCTTGTCTCTCCCCTTCTCTTTATGGTAATCTTATTATACTGCTTTTGATGGAATTTGCTATTATTTATTAAGCTCTGATTACTTATCTTATTTTTAACAAAAATATATAAAAATCTGCTATAATTATTATGTTACTATCCCTATACTGGTAACAGAAAGGGGGCGTTTAAATGAGCATATTATATCCCTTCTTGATAGCTGTCATGGCAAATGTAATAAGCTATTACCTTTGCAAATGGCTAGACAGCTTATCAGATAAAGATAGTAACTAGCCTAAATAAAAAGACAGGAGTTAGTCGAGTTCTCCTGTCTTTTTTTGCGTTCAAAATGAACATATTTCCTTCTTGTAGTTTAATTATACGTCCTATAGCATAAAATTCAAGCTTCATTCCCTTTAATGGATTCAGCTTATTCCCCCAAATATTTAACAACAACAGCAGCCATAGCCTTGGCGCAGATTTTCATGGCATCTTCTCTTATGTCAAATTTTGGGTGGTGGTGTGGGTATGGAGCGTCTTCCTTTTTTGCACCTACATAGAAAAAGCAGGATGGCCTTTCCTTGGCATAATAAGAGAAATCTTCTGATGGTGGCTGAGGACCACAATCAATTATGTCAGTCACTTCCTTGATATTTGCTTCCTTAACAGCATTAACAACCAGCTGGGTCATTTCAGGGTCATTGTATAAAACTGGGTAATCATCAGTATATTCAATCTCAACTCCAACCTTAAAAGTCTCCCCAATTCCCCTGGCAATGGTCTTTATTTCGTCTTCAATTGTTTTTTTGGTCTCATCTGCCATGGCCCTGACGTCGCCTTCGACAGTTACAGAATCCTTGATTATATTAAAAGTTCCCTTGCCGTCAAAAGAACCGATAGTCACAACTCCCACCTCGTATGGAGAAAGTCTACGGCTTACGACAGTTTGAACAGCTGTCACAAAATGACTTGCGGCCACAATTGAGTCGTTTGATAAATGAGGCATTTATCCATGACCTCCCTTACCTTGAAATTTTATCTTAAACATGGCCCTGCCAGTTTGGGTGTTGCCCTTGTGGTATTGAATAGTTCCATAATCCATGGCGGACATGACGTGAATGCCAAAAACATTATCAACCCCGTCGAGGACGCCCGCCTCAATCATCCCCTTGGCACCTCCGGGTGGGACTTCTTCGGCGTGTTGGTGGATAAGCACGATTTTTCCAGAAAGTTTTTCTTTTTTCTCACGGAGGATATCTCCAAGGACCATTAAATAGGCTGTGTGGGCATCATGTCCGCAAGCGTGCATGACCCCTTCGTTTTTTGAAGCAAAACTAAGACCTGTTTCTTCCTTAATAGGAAGGGCATCAAAATCAGCCCTAAGGGCAATTGTCTTGCCAGATTTTCCTGTATCAATTATAACCCTAAGACCATTACCGCCCATGTGGCTTGTAATTTCCACATCCTTATCCTTATAAAAGTCTTCAACGAATTCAGCAGTTTCCACTTCCTCAAAAGAAAGCTCAGCATTTTGGTGGATCCTTCTACGAAAATCAACCATTTGAACAAAACGATCATCGATTTCCTTATAAATTTCACCTAAAATTTTATTCAAAAAAATCACCTCTTAATGTAATTTTACCCAAAATTTGAGGGAGGATATAAAAATTTAAAAAGGTATTCTTCTATTTTTTATTTTATTAGACGCCTTTACCATATTGATTATATAAGAGTGGCAATAGGCTTCTCCACTTAGTTTACCTCGAGCGGAGTCGAGAGGAAGCGAGGGGTAGGTTAAAATCCTTAATATTTCTCGAAGTTTTAATTGAAGATGTATATTGATTTTTATGAACATATATATAAAGAAAAAGGCGATGGTAGAACAGCCGTTACCATTCTAAATCATCACCTTTTATAAATTTATTTTTATTTTTCAAGTGTCATTGCGTTGATTTGATCGCAAGCTTGCCATACTGGTGTAATGACATCGAAGCCTTTAATCCTGTTTGAATATCCTGTGTGGAATACATTTGAATATAGTGGGATTTCTGGTAGATAGTCGTTGTACCATTTTTGGAATTCTTCCCATTTATCTAGGTAGCCTTCTTTGTCAGTTGGGTCTGTTTTTCTTAAGTTTGATGTTACTTCATCAGCCTTTGGATCATTAACCTTGCTTCTGTTAAATGGACCCTCTGATGAATAGTAGAACCATGGGTCAAATGGTGTTGAAAAGTCTGAAGCCATTGAAAATGCAGTATATTGTGCATCTTCTTTTGGGAAACTTAAATAATCCATTAGGGTTGAGAAGGAACCTGCTGTCACATTATATTCCATACCAGCTTGTTTAGCATTTGGAGGAAGTTGGTTGGATATTAGGGTTGTGATTGGAGATTGTTCTGCACCATATTGGTTAACAACAAGCTTATTGCCATTTTCGTCATACCTATAATAGTCAAAGCCTTCTTGGTTTTTGCTAAATTCATCGAGAGCTTTCGCCTTATCCCATGGGGTCTTGCCGTCTTTTTCAAACTTGTAAGGAGTTTTATCTAACAATTCGTTTGCCTTATCAATATTTAAAACCCAGTTTATAAGTTTTTCTTGTAGGTCACTTCCTCTTTCCTTATACATCCATTGGCTTTGGCCGTACATACCATTTGTCACAACTCCATAACCACCTAGGAAAGCTTGAACAAATTCATTCCTGTCCATTAGGCTTGCTATAGCTTGTCTTACTTCCTTGTATTGAGTGGCTCCTCTGTCTGTTAAAAAGATTATATTTCCATAACCATTTCTTTCATAAGAAGTTAACCCTATTTTGCCTGCTTCTTGAGCTTTTTTAAGTTGGTCAATTTTAGCTCCATCAGTTTCACCTTCCCAAATGTCGATGTCGCCATTTTCTAGGAGGTCTGGGCCTATATTTCTATTTACCAATTGAACTATGATGTGAGGGATACTTGCTTTTTGGCCCTTGAAGTTACCTTGGTAATTCTCATTAAGGTCAAGTTTTACCATGTTATTTTCAAATTTATTGAATTTATAAGGTCCGCAAGTAACAGCAGGATTGAACCTGTAATCGCTAGTTTCTTTTATCATGGCTTCTTCAATTAGAAGTCTTGTTGGATCAACATCACCGTTTTTTCTGGCCTCTAAATCTTTTTCTTTTTGATCTAATTCTTCCTTGGCTTTTTTGTAATCTTCGCTTTCCTTATCCTCACCTTCATTGTCTTTGTCAAAGTTTTCTTTTAGGAGGGCAATTTGATTATCTATAGATTTCTTGTAATTTTCCTTGTCTTGGTCAGTCACTTGGTAGCCATCTTTTACAACAAGTTTCTTACCATCTTTTGCTACAGCAAGGTTTTGACCAATATAGTGAAGAGGTGTAGGACCTGCATTTGATAGGGCTTGGGCTTCAAAATATGGTAGTTGTGAAGCATCGACTGTTATAGAGAAATTATAATCATCGATTTTTTCAAGACCTTCGAATGAATCTGAATCGCCCTTCTTGAAAGCATCGAATCCCTTAAGAGAATCGCCACCAACATTTAAAGAGCCTGTAAGAGTGTTAAAGTCCTTATCAGATTCTAGTAGGATGCCGAAAAGATAATCATCAGCTGTAATAGGCTCGCCGTCTGACCATTTCAAATCTTTTTTGATGGTATATTTAGTAGTCATAGACCCATCTTCATTCTTGATCACTTCAGGATCCTTTTCAAGAGCTGCTGTATTTGTTTGAAATTGGCCATATTCGTCAATTACATAGCAATTATAGCCATTATTTCCTTCGATACCCATAAACCTTCTAACATTTACATCATTGGCATCATTGTTGTAGCCTTGGATGAAGTCACCATTAATAGTACCAACACCCAAAACGATGGTATCATCAGCTGTTTGCTTTTCGAAATTATCAAGATTTTCTTCTTGACCATCGTTAGATCCACCAGCTTCATTGCTTTCTTCTTGTCCGCTTGTTTTACTTCCCGCATCGTTTGTAGAATCCGTATTAGAACCACAAGCCGAAATACTTAGGACCAAAGCCAAAGCCATTAGGGATGAATAAAGTTTTTTGTTCTTCATACTAACCTTCCTTTTCTTATGTATATTTTTTTAAAATATTTTCAACTCCACCCCTATTATTCATCCTGGTCAAAGATTTTTGTATATATATTAATTTCCTTTTTTAGTTTAGTAGATTTCTAGGTGCGGTAATATCAAGCTAAAGGACTTTGTGCTCCCAAGTTTTTCATTTCCTAAAGCGTTATTATTCACAAATTATACACAAATTATTCGCTTTATCATCATAAGGGCATAAAATCCAAAATCAAAAAAATCCAGCCACCTTTAGAATACGAAAAATACAAAATGGCCAGGGTCTTCTCCGCTTAGTTTACCTCGAGCAAGGTAGAGAAGAGAGGAAGCGAGAGTTCCATTTCTTACTATTTTTCTAAGTTTTAGATTACTTTATTTAATAAAACAATTTTAAAACTATTTAAAAACCATTAAAAATTAGCATCATATCTCATTTATTATGTATTATAAAATCTCAAGACTCCGTCAAAAAAATTGCACTGACGCACGTTTACAAGTAAATTTCAGTAGCTACTGTGAGAAAATCTTAATATCAATTAAAAGTCAGACTAGATTGCAATTTATAGGAGGCTTGTGATTTTAAAACTTCAAAAGAAAATCAACAATAAACGAAGAATCAGACCATACCAAAAAAAGCTTGCCGAAAAGGCAAGTTTCTGCTTTCGCCCTCCGCTTAAGGAGCAGGAGGGGTGAGGGAAATGGGGGGTTAAGGGGGAAAGCTGGAGGGGGCCTCTGCTGCCCCCTTAGCGTTCCCCCTTATTACGAAGATTCAATTGTTAAAAAATTAAACATTTATAAGATTAAATAAAATTTAAAATTAAATATCTAAGGAACGTAATCTTTTTAGAATAAATGCTCCTATTCGTCGCATCTATTCTAAAAAATTACATAAGGTTTTTCATAAATTTCTACTGCGGTGCTTTGCACCTTGAGAAATTTTGAAAACCGTAAAAACTTTGCCAACAAAGTTTTTACTACCATTAATCTTGGATAAAAAAACCAGGTTGATTTCTCAACCCAGTTTAATCTGTATTATGCTTTTGCTTCTTGCCTAGCTTCTTTAGAAGCTTTCTTAGATTTAGTAATGTTTCTAAAACACAACCTATCGTTTTGAACATAAATCCTAATAGTCATGTCCTTATCAAGCTTGTTATCAAGAATATCTTCAGCAAGCCTATCGTCTATCATCTTTGTGATGTGGCGTTCTAGTGGTCTTGCTCCATATTCGGAGTTGAAGCCTTCCTTGGCAAGGAGGTTTACAACCCTCTCGTCAAAGGCGATTTCTATGCCAATTTCATTTAGTCTAGCCCTTGTTTTTTCAAGCATTAAGCCAGTTATTTCCCTGATATTAGCTTGGCTTAGGGAATTGAACATGATTGTTCCATCTAGCCTGTTTAAAAATTCTGGCGCAAAAGAATCCTTGATAGCCTTTGTTATTATTTCCTTGTTGCGTTCGTTGTCGGCTTCTTCCTTGTCTTCCGCCAGGTCAAAACCAATTAATGTGGCCTTAGCAAGGCTTGATACACCAACATTTGAGGTCATAATTATAATTGTGTTTTTAAAATCAACTGTCCTACCCTGGCCATCTGTGAGCCTTCCGTCATCTAGAATTTGAAGAAGGAGGTTAAAGACGTCTGGGTGGGCCTTTTCGATTTCGTCAAAGAGGATTACGGAATATGGATTGGTCCTAACTGCCTCGGTGAGTTGGCCACCTTCTTCGTAGCCAACATAGCCTGGAGGAGATCCCACCAAACGGCTTACGGCAAATTTCTCCATATATTCACTCATATCCATCCTAATTAGCCTGTCTTCTGAGCCAAAAAGAGCTTCAGCAAGGCTTTTGGCAAGGTAAGTCTTACCCACACCTGTAGGTCCGACAAATATGAAAGAACCGATTGGTTTTTTAGGATCTTTAAGACCTACTCTTGCCCTTTTGATAGCACGAGCCACAGATTCTATTGCCTCGTCTTGACCAATAACTGTGCCCGCCAAATTTTTATCAAGGCTAGCATACTTGGCTTTTTCGTCTTCTGTGAGCCTTTCAACTGGAACTTTGGACCAAGAAGCGACAATATTTGCTATATCATCGTAGGAAATAGCTAGCTTGTAGGCCGCTTTTTCCTCTTCATTTTCCTCTTCCAGGTCAAACTTCTTTTGGTTTATTATATCGCGGAGCTTGGCGGCCTTTTCGAAATCTTGGTCAAGAACTGCCTGGTCCTTTTCCGCCTTTAATTTCTCCAATATATCCTCATTGGTATCTGTATTTTCTTCCTCATCGTCAAAGGCTAAAATCCTTAGCTTTGATGCCGCCTCATCGATTAGGTCGATGGCCTTGTCTGGTAAATACCTATCGGTGATATACCTATCAGATAGGTCAACAGCCGCATTTATGGCCTCGTCTGTGATTTCTACCTTGTGGTGGTCTTCGTACATAGGCTTCAGGCCCCTAATGATTTTTTTAGAATCCTCAAGGCTTGGCTCGTCGACTTGGACTTCCTGCATACGTCGAGCAAGGGCCGAGTCCTTTTCCACGTGTTTCCTGTATTCATCAATGGTTGTAGCCCCTATTACCTGAAGATCTCCCTTAGCCAAAATTGGCTTTAGGATATTGGCCGCATCCATTGATCCTTCGGCAGCCCCAGCACCTAGAACCATGTGAAACTCATCTATAAATAAAATCAAATCGTCACGATTAGCGGCTTCTTCGAATAATTTTTTAAGCCTATCTTCAAAGTCGCCCCTGTACTTGGTACCAGCAATCATTGAAGCAAGGTCCAGGCTTAAAATAGTTTTGTCCTTCATAATGCCTGGCAGATTGCCATTTACAAGTTCATATGCAAGGCCTTCTGCGATGGCAGTCTTTCCCACGCCTGGCTCTCCGATTAGGATTGGGTTATTTTTGGTCCTTCTCATTAGGATTTGGATTATCCTCTTGATTTCCTCATCCCTACCTATTACCGGGTCGATTTTTCCCGCCTTGGCCATGTCATTTAGGTTTGTGCAGAAATTTGTGATATTTTCACTGAATTTAGAAGGTGCCTTACCTTCTGATTTTTCTGCCCTAACCATGCTTAGGAGTTGCTTTTTGATTGTTTCCTTGTCCACTCCTGAGAGTAAAAACATGATATTTGTGAAGGAATCTTCATCGTTTATAATTGCCAAAAGGACGTCTTCTTCACTTGTGGCAAGGGCACGTCTGTTATTGGCGTAAAATCTCGCAGTTTCTAAAATTTTCCTTACTTTTTTGCTATATTCAGTCGCAGGCCTTACAGCTGTGCCCCTGCCAATATTGTTAATGACAATGGACCTTAAAAGCTCGTAATTAGCACCTGCCGCCTCTAGGGCCTTAGTCGCCCCTGACCCTGTTTTCATGAGGGCAAGGAGGAGGTGTTCAGTCCCTATATAGTCGTGGTTTAGACTATAGGACTCACGCCTGGCTTGTTGGGTTAGTCTATTTAATCTATTATTTTCCATGGCTTTCCCCCATTTCTTTCATCAAATATTCGTACCTTGCGGCATCGAAATTTTCCTTATACTTATGCGAAGAAAGATTTTTGATCATCTTATTTAATTCATCTTCTGATAATTTTATATTAAAGCCCAAAAGTTGGTATTTTTTAAGCCTATAAAGGCCCTTCATCATCTTATCAAGGCTCTTAACAAGTCCTGTTTCAAGACTTTTTTCTATCAAATCAATCTCTTCTTCTACTTCTCTATCATCTATATTATTTAAAATCCTATAATCTCTCCTAAACCTTCTCTCGTTTTTGACAAGAGTTTCTAGGTCTTTTTCTATCTTTTTAAGATAGGATTCAGGCTTATCCCTGTAGTTTCCATAATTTTTTAGCAAATATAGGTCATCTGCATAAGACTTTAAGCCTTGTGGAACAAATTTCTGTGGGTATAGGCCTGCATAAACCATAGCCTGCTCAAAGCCTGCGTAGGTTTTTGGATTATCAATCAAACCAAAAAGGAATAATTTCATCCAAATTTCGAGGCCTGTTCCCGCATTTCTTGCCCCGCTTGTCAGATAACCGTATTCGCTAGAAAAGGCAAAATCAAAATGGCTATCGAGAACTTTTTCAATTTCAACTGCCTTTTTGTAAGCCCCAGTTAAATCCAAATCAAAGTTTGAAATATTTATGGAAATGTGGTCCCTATCGTTGATTACAAGGGTAGTATCCCCCTCAAAAATAAGGCCAACCTGGGCAAGTTTACTAGTCACATCAGGACTTAGGACCATTTCTGAAATGAGTCTATCAATGGTTTCGTCGTCCAAATCGGTAAGTAAAACCAGCCTATCACCAAAAACGTTCCTTACCATATCCATTATGAAAAGGGACTCATCATAGGTCATAGTTGTTGGAAAATCATAACCCTTGATGTTTCTCCTTAAAGATAGGTTGGTAGAGATTAGGATGTCTTTTGCAAAATCTCTCAATTTTTCACCTGCATATTTAATTTATCAATTTTTTCCTTAAGATCGGCTGCCAGCTCATAATCCTCTGTTTGAACAGATTCGTTGAGCCTCTTTGATAATTCCTTGATCTCATCAGCCACTTCTTTAAACTTTCTTTCTGCCCTTGGGTAGGCACCCTTGTAGTCGCTAAAATTGTTGTAGGTCTTTAAAACCTTGTCTGTAAGGGCCTTGTCTAGGTTATAGCAATGGGCACAACCAAAGACCCCATTTCTAATATTTGACTCCAAATTCCCACAATATGGGCAGGATTTTTCATCTACATTTAAGATATAGGACAATTCTTTGTTGGCCTGGTTGTATTTATATTCATAAAACCCATCTATGACTTCTTCAAGGCTTGGGATGAACTTTTGCAAAAGCCCTTCCAAATCCTTGGGATTAAAGGAAATATTTTCCGAACTTATATTTCTTGGATCTGCGTCTTCTGGGATATTCGAATATTTTTTCATGCAATCTGAGCAAAGGTGGATATTGTGGCTATTGCCATTAAAAATCACCTTTAGGCTCACACTGGCATCCTTGCCGCATTTATCACATTTCATATTAACTCCTTGCCAAAATACTCAAAAGAAGGCTTCTGACAATCGAGGCCCTGACTGTGTTTCTACCCTTTGCCTCAATGTCTGCTAGGGTCTTATCACTTGTCGCATACCTTGCCATCAAGTACTCGTTTTTGTCAAAATATTCCCTCTCGTAAAGGTCTCTAAAAAGATTATTGGCGTTTGATTCGCTCATTTCCTTGGCTAAATTCCTAAGTAAATAGGAAATATAGTCGTCTTCTTCGACAATGCTTATTATTTTTATAAAGCCATTGCCCCCACGCTTGCTCTCGATTAGGTAGCCATTATAAGGGGTAAACCTGGTTGAAAGCACGTAATTTATCTGGCTTGGCGAACAATCAAACTGACTCGCCAGCTCATTTCTCCCAATTTCCAAAGCGCCGTCCACGCTATCTTCGAGCATGAGCTTTAGAAATCTTTCTATTTGATTAGTTAAACCTGCCATAATCTCCTGTCTTTCTCTATTTATAGGTCAAATCTTACTGACTATCTCTGACCATTGCCTGTAAAATAAAGGAAGCCTCGCTTCCTAAATGAATTATACTAGTTTGGTAGGAATTTACAATAAAAAATTATTTTATAAACAAAAGCGCCCCGAGAATCGGCTAGGGCACTTAAGTTCAAATAATTCTTCTTATTAATCCCTACGGTTCCTGTCCCCAAACAAGAGGAAAAGCCTCAATAATTGAAGGGCTGTCGCAAGGGTTGCTGCCACATAAGTGAGGGCAGCTGATCTTAGCATATCCTTTGCTCCTGGGATTTCACTTTCATCAAGGATACGAGTCCTTTCAAGGGCCACAATTGCACGTCTTGACGCATCAAACTCCACAGGTAGGGTTATGATTTGGAATAAAAGTGTAAGGGAAAATAGGGCCAAGCCTATGGTTATTAGCTTTTGTTGGGATAAAAATACCCCTGCCAAAAGAATTGGGAAAGATAATCTCGACCCAAAATTAACTGCAGGCACCATATAGGATTTGACTTTTAGAGGTATATAGCCTTCCTTAAATTGGATAACGTGGCCAATTTCATGGAGGGCCACAGCCAAAGATGCTATTGACGAATCATGGAAAGAAGTGTCAGATAAGGCAACTTCCTTATTCATAGGATTGAAATAATCTGACAAGGACCCAGGAATTCTCTTAATAGAAATATCCCTGTAATTATTGTAATTAAGGACCATCTGGGCCGCTTCCGCCCCAGTCATCCCGCGTTTTGACCTAATTTTACTATACTTATTAAATTTTGAAGTGATATTAGCCTGGGCAAGCATTGAAATTACAAGGCCAATCAAGACTAAAAAGTAAGTTCTATCAAAATAAAATCCATATGGATACATAATATTCCTCTTTTCTATTTTCAAAAAATTGGTATTAAATCTATTATATTCAAATTTTGTTAAAAGTCAAAGAAGGTCAAAGTTCTTTTCACTAGTGAGTCTATTTATCCGAGATAAAATATCTTTTTTTGTTAATCCGAGATTAACCGTATCACAATAATAATCTAGGTCATTTACATTACCCCTCCGTAAAAAGGGGAGGCCCAAGGGACCTTCCGCAGGGTCCCTCACTCGCCTCCCCTTAAACCCCTCTCGGCTACACCCCCGAGCGGCTCCTTATGCGGAGGGCGAAATCAGAAGCTTGCCTTATCGGCAAGCTTTTTTTAGTAGAGAGAACGTCCTTGTTTTAGTTGGTGTATTTACCCAGAGATTTCTAATATTCAAGCCCCTAAAAACTGATAACTCGGCTTCGCCTCAAACAATCAGTTTTCTTAACGGGGCTTTCTATTAGAAATCTTTGCCCGATAAAGAAGATATTTTATCTCGAAGTTCTAGAACTTGCGAGGCTCGTTTGGCTTCCGCCAAACATTGCTAGATGACTTTTACTTAGACGAAGAGTTTAAAATTTAAGACCAAGTATTTTAAGATCCCAAGCATCCGTTAAGAAAATTGCACTGACAGCTCTTTACAATAAAGAATACAATAACTACTGTGAACTGATTTTCAAATGTAATACACAAGTCAGACTAGATTGCAATTTTTAGGAGGCTTGGAATTTTAAAAGAGTTAGGATATTAATATACTAAAACAAGGGCTCCTACATATCAACAAGTTTGCCGATAGGCAAACACAATATCCCCCGTGAGGGGTCGCCCGGAGGGGGTAACGGAAGGGGTTTTAAAGGGGACCCGATGGGGGAACGTGCGAAACGTTCCCCTGGGGTCCCCTTTTTACGGAGAGGTCATGTAAATGACCTAGATTATTTAAATGATACAGTTAATCTCGGATTAACGAAAAAAAAGATAATTTATCTCGGATAAAAAAATCTTATTTTATTTGCAAAACCATCTTCACATGTTCAATTCCATCGAGCAAAAAGACCTCTGAGTCTTCCACGAAGCCCACCTTTTCATAAAGTTTTTTGGCGTAGGTTTGGGCTTCTATGATAATTTTTCTGGTCTGGTATTTTTCCTTTGCTGCCTTTATAGCTTCTTTTAGGATAAGGGTGGCGTGGCCCTTTCTTCTTTCTTTTGCGATGACTCTTCCTAGGTGAACTTGTCCTTCTTCTTCGTAGACCCTGGCGTAAGCTAAGATTTGACCTTGGTTTTCCAAATAAATATGGATAGCATCATAATCTTTTCCGTCTATTTCCGGGTAGGGACAGGCTTGTTCTACCACAAAAACATCGACCCTGAGTCTTAAGATCTCATAGAGTTCACGCTTTGTTAAGTCATCAAAAGTTTTAATTATACTCTGCATTATTATCCCCATCTAAATTCCATAAATTTGTAAATATCATTTATCCTGTTAATCTCATATCCTAAAACAATTATAACAGATTGTGTTGAGAATAAAACCTGTTTTTACCCGATTATCATTAAATATCTAAATTTCCAAAATTTTCATAAAGCAAATTCCTAACTTAATATAACCTATCAATATCTTTAGAGACCTTACTAATAAATTGGAAAATAATCCATAACGTCCCGGAAATTTCAAATATTTTTAAAAATACAAACAGATTATCAATATTTATTGAAACTCCCGGATAAATAATGTATAATGATTCTTATTATCAATGCATTTCTTTATTTATGAGTAAAAGGAGAATTTATGAAAAAAACAAAAATTATAGCCCTAGCTATGTCAGTAAGTCTTGTACTCGGAGGAGCCTACATCATAGACTCAAAAACCAACATAGCCTATGCTGAAGAAGAAAAAACCATCGCCCAACAAATAGAAGAAAAAGAAGCTAATATTCAAGAACTTGAGAAAGAGAACTCAAAAATCGATAAAGAAGTTTCTGACCTAGAAAAAAGTCTGGATAATTTAAATAAATTAAATAAGGAACTTGAAGCCTTAGCTTCAGAAGCAGACAAATTATACGAAATTTATGCACCTAAATATGAAAAATGGGAAGGGCTAGATAAACTCGTTAATGAGGGTATAGCTAAGCGAAAAGCCTTATACGACGAATATAAAGCCTTGGCTGATGAGTTGAAAAAAAACCCAACAAATAAAGAGCTAGAATCCCAAACAAAAGCCAAAGCCTACGAATGGGACAAACAAGATAAAATAGTAAAAGAAGATACCAAAAAAAGAACTGAGCAATATCGTGCAATAAAAGCCGATGAAAAAAAATATGCAGAAGCCAACGCCAAGTATCTTGAGAAAAAAGCTGAAGTAAGCGAAGAAGAAGAAAAGACCAAAGGTATTTCTGAGAAAATCGAAGAAAAAAAAGAAAAAATAAAAAATAATAGCAGAAAAATCAATGTTCTAGAAGAACAAAGAAAAACTCTTGAGGATTTAAAAGCCAAAGAGGATAAAGAAAATATAGATGATAATGAAGACGGCGATGAAAAACAGAAACCTGTTGAACAGCAAATTGCTGATGATAAGAATAAACTCGATAAGCTGAAAGACGAAAACAAAAAACAAAATGAAGAAATAGATAAGTTAAAAGGACAAATGGCAGACACCCCTAGCCTAAGAAATGAGTTTGAACAATTAAAAAAAGATAGGGATGCTAAATACGATATTTATGTAAATAAAAATAAAGAGCTAGATGAACGCAGGATGGAACATTCAAAGGCAAATGAATTAAAGAACGAACTAAAAAACAAATATAAAGATGCCCAAAAAAAACTCGATAAAGATCCAGATAATGCAGCTCTACAAAAAGAAGTAAATGAAATATTAAAAAATTGGCAAGAGAATAATGAAAAGTTAGAAAAAGCCGAGCAAGCTTGCAATAAACTAGATGATGAAATAGATTCAATAAATAAGGATTATGAAAACATTAATAAAAAATACAAAGAATTTAAAACTGACCTTGAATCCAAAGAAGATGAAAATCAAAAACTAGAATTTAAAATAGGATTAATAAACAAAAGAATCAAAAAAAACGAATCAAAAATACAAGCCCTAAACAGCAAACTAGAAGCTAACAATACCAAGGTTCTTAATAAGTCTAAAGAAAATGCTAATAAAGAAATTGACAGACTTTCTAACCTCAGCGAAGAGGAAAAGAAAGTGGCTAAGGATAAGGTTCATAAGGCCGATACTGTAGAAAAGGTCAACCAAGCCCTTGAAAATGCAAAGAAATTAGCTGAGAAAAATTTAGCTAAGGCCAAGGAAGAGGAAAGGAAGAATAAGGAGAAAAAAGATTATAATCCAATCCTTCCAGACCCAGACTATAATTACTACCTAGGCGGAGACAAGGACAAAGATACCAAGAAAAAGACCCTCTCAGCCAAGACTGTCCTCAGACTAAAAGAGGCTGTCGAGAGAAGCAAGACCGCCATTAAAGCAGCTGAGCTCCTAATGGAAATAGCTCCAAAGAAAGTAGCTGACGTCAAACCACAGCTATTACAACTAATCAAAAAATCCAAAGAACTTCAAAAAATAGCAGAAAAAATCCTAGCCGAAAATGGTTATGCTTATTAGGCAGATTTGACAAAAATAAATCACAAAATAATATTATAAACAAGAGATAATAGAAAAATTTAATCCTATAAATAATTCCCTATCCAAAAGGGAAAAAGATTAAAAAACCACTCTTATCTAACTAAAAGACCCGGGCGAAAAGCCCGAGTTTTTTTGCCCAAATAAACCCTTATCAGGATTTAGGTTGGTAGACAAAAATTTTTACAGTCCCTTTTCTAAAATCTAAACATTACAAAAGAAAAAATCCCCACACATATAAATTTGTGAGAGGAGTATTTATCATATCTTATTATATCTTGTATTATTCTCTTGGTAATTTTTTGCAATAGGGTGCTGGTAATTTTTCGCTATAGGATATGCAAATTTTTGCCTATGGGTATTAGAGTTTACTTATATACTAGGGCAATTTTATCCTAGCCTTGCTGGGGTTTTTATCTTAAAAAAATCTTCAAAAAAGACCCCAGATGGGGCCAAATTTATAGGTTTATAAGTCCAAAAGTCAAAAACATGAGGTATTCTTTGATGAAGTCGAGAAATGTCTTATCAAAGCCAATTCCAATTACTATATAAATTACGTGCACTGCCGCAAATATTACTATGAAGAGCAAAATGAGATTGTCGTATTTTTTTCTTAAGAAAATCCCTATTATAAACAGCCACAAGGAAAGGCTTAAGGGCAAAAGGATTGGGTTTAAAAAAGTATTTTCAAAATCATATCCAAGACCAAAGTCTTCCCCAAGAAAGATAGTCAAAACAGTATAGGCGATTACAAGTAGGCTTGCTATACAATATAGGTTTCGTTTTTTGTCGTAATTCTTATCCATATAAGATACTTTCATTTCAAAATTTAATCAGGTTTTCTTATGTCTATTATATCACATTTATAGCTAAAGTATATTTTTACATAAAAAGAAGTGGGCATTGTGCCCACCATCTTTTTTCAGGAGTCTATTAAGTCTCTTTTATTTTAAGCAACGCCTTTCCTAAGGAACGTAATCTTTTTACAATCAATGCTCCTGTTCGTCGCATCTATTGTAAAAAATTACGGAAGGTTTCTCATCAATTTTCCTGCGGACTTTGTCCTTGTAAAATTGTGAGAATCGTTCAAATTTTGCCAACAAAATTTGAACTACCTTTCTATATAGGTTCCTGTCTCGCCTTTTAGGCCGTCTAGAGCTTTTTCTAGAGATGTGATTAACGCTTTTCCGCCTTCTTTGTTTCTTACGAAGGATAGGGCTGCTTCTACTTTTGGTTTCATTGAGCCTTCTGCAAATTCTCCGTCTGCTAGGTATTTTTCAGCTTCTTCTATTGATAGGTGTCCTAGCCATTCTTGGTTTGGTTCTCCGAAGTGGATGGCTACCTTTTCTACTGCTGTAAGGATTACAAGTATATCTGCTTCTACTAGTTCAGCTACTTTTGCAGATGTGAAATCTTTGTCGATTACTGCATCTACACCGATTAGTTTGCCGTCTTCTTTGATTACAGGGATGCCGCCGCCACCTGCTGCTACTACGATCATTCCATCGTTGTAGAGTTTTTCGACTGCTTTTTTCTCAATTATATCGATTGGTTTTGGACTTGGTACTACTCTTCTGTAGCCTCTGCCTGCGTCTTCTTTGAAGGTGAAGCCTTTTTCAGCTTGTTTTTCAGCTTCTTCTTTAGAATAGAATGATCCAATTGGTTTGGTTGGATTTTGGAAGGCTGGGTCTTCTTTGTCTACCAATACTTGGGTTACAAGTGATACTACGGTTTGGTCCATTTCTCTTTTTGCTAGTTCGTTTTCGATAGCGTTTTGAAGATGGTAGCCGATATAGCCTTGGCTCATGGCTCCGCATTCAGCAAATGGCATTTCAGCTGTTTTTGCTTCTGATTTGCTTGCTGTATCCATGGCTAGGTTGATCATGCCTACTTGTGGGCCGTTGCCGTGGGATATTATTACTTGGTTGCCTTCTGCTACTAAGTCTACGATTGATTTAGCAGTTACTGCTACTGCTTTTTTTTGTTCTTCTGGGCTATTTCCTAGTGCGTTTCCGCCTAGGGCAAGTACGATTTTTTTCATTGCTTCTCCTTAAGTTTGATTTTAGTTGTTTAAGGCTCTGTCAACATTTCTGATAAAGTCTTGAACATTTGTTACCATTGATACGGCTGTAACTGTTCCCCTGTCTGATAGTTTGTTTACAGCGAATTCTTGGATGTCGATTGTGTACATGTAAACTGGTCTTACTACGCCGTCAAATACGTTGTAGGATGGGGTCATATTTCCTGTTGCGATTGTGTAGAGGATTGCGCCCATCATGATGATTGTAGATGTTTTTCTAGCGTGTTTTCTCATTTCGTTTTGAGCAGCATATACGTTGTTGATTGTTTCAGGGAGTCCTAGTCTGTCACGGATTGTGCCTGCTATTACTACTGGAACGTCCATTTCAACACAAGCTTTCATGAAGCCGTCTTTTACAAGTCCGCTTTCTACAAGGGCTTTGGTTGAGCCGTATTTTCTTGCTAGGTTGATTGTTTTGTATAAGTTTTTGGTTGTGTTTTGTTCTTTTTCGAATTTTTCTTGGCCCCAAGTTGTGCCGTAGATTCCTTTTTCAAGGTCGAATGCTGCAGTTTCTGTACCACAGAAGATTGCATTTACATAACCATTTCTTACTAATCTTTCTAGGGCTGCTCTTGAGTCTCTGTCGAGTGCTAGGGCTGCTCCTACGATTAATGTTACATAACCATTGTGTTCTTTTTCATATTTTAGTACTTCGTATAGGTTGTCATAGTCGATTGAGAAGGCTGTTTCTCTTGATCTTCCTGCTCTAAATGCGAAAGTATCTTGGTGGGCATCTCCTTCTAGGAAGCCTTGGGTCCATACATAGATACCTTCTGAAGCATCTTCTGTACGTCCGATTACTACCTTGTCACCTTTTTTAAGGTTTCTAAATTCAACTATGTTTACACTTTCTTCACCTGGTGTGTCGTTTGCTACACAAACTGTATCCATTCTAGATTGAGCAGCTAATACCCATTTGTCATTTATTTTGAAGTATTCTGGATAAACTGAAAGAGCGTGGTAGTTTCTTGGGCTAAGTCCATCTTCTTTTACTTCTTCTAGGGTTACATTTGGTGCATTTTTAAGAAAGTCTTTTTCAAAATCTGGGTGATGGTATTTTGGCATTTCAAATTTCATTATTGTATCTCTCCTTCGTTTTTATCTGCTTTTTTGTCAGCTTCTACGTATTCCATTTCAGGAATTTCCATTTCTCTAGCAAAAGCCTTGTTTGCTGGGCTTATTAGAGCTTTTTCACAGTTTACTACGAAATCTTGTACGTTTGTTACCATTGGCACGTATGCAAGATTTTCTCTAGCTGCTCCTACTTTGTGTACTACGTTTTCTGTTACGTCTACACAGTATAGGTAAACTGGTGAAATTTTTCCATCTTTTCTTACCCTATAGCTAGATGCCATGTTGGCTACTGATAGGGAGTGGAGCATGGTTGCTATACAAATAATTACTGTTGCCTTGTCAAGTTCTTTCTTTGTTTCAGAAAGAGCCCTGTCTTCATCGCCTATAACTTCTGGAAGTGGACCATCATCTCTGATTGATCCTGAAAGTACAAATGGAACGTCCATGTCTGATAGAGTTTTGATGATACCATCTTTTACATTACCGCTTGCGATGAAATCTTTGATTGAACCTGTTGTTCTAACTTCGTTTAGAAGGTCAAGGTGGTTATAGTGACCCATTGGTTGGTTTTCTTGGGTGTAGATATTTTGGCCAAGAGCTGTATTTAAGAATCCACCTTCAAGGTCGTGAGTTGCCATAGCGTTTCCGCCTAATAGGCAGTTGATATAGCCATTTTCTGCAAGTTGGTTAAGGGCTTTTCTAGTATCATAGTCAAATACTACTGAAGGACCTAGTACCCATACTATATAACCATCTTCTGAATCTCTTTCGTGTTGTAAGAGTTCAAATAGGTTGTCATAGTCTTCAGAGAATGATGTTTCTACGGCCTTACCTGGTTTAGAATATACATCGTCTGGGAAGGCGTTGTTATAAACAAAGATACCGTCTTCGATTTTGCCGTCTTCGCTTACTACAACTTGATCACCTTTTTTAAGGTCTCTTATTTCTTCTACTACGATTTTGCCGTCTTTTAGGACTGCAACACAGTTTAATGATGTATGTTCAGGTAATTGCCATTCGCCATTTACTTTATAGAATGTTGGCATATGGCGTGTCAAGTAGAAATCATCAGGTGCAACACCGTCTTTCTCTACTTCTTGTAGGCTAATGTCTGCTGCTTTCTTGAACTTTTCTTCTGAAAAGTCTGGTGTAACAAATTCTGGTACTTTAAATTCCATTCTTCTACTCCTTATTTTTATTTTCTTTTAATTCGACAGTGAACTTATTTTCACAATCAAAATCCAAAGTTAATTCTGAGAATGCTTTTATTTCGCTTTCGAGATTTTTCTCGCAAATCAAAAAGTAAACATCCTGTTCTATAAGCTTCTTTAAGCTCCTTGCATCAAAACCTTCTTCCTTGGCATAGACGCCGAATTTATCAAAAAATCCGTCCGCATAGGATAGTTTTATCTGTCTATCTGCTAGGGCTTTTTCTAATTCCCTGAAGTTTAGGGAAATAAGCTTATCTAATTTATCATCATCTAGAGGGCTTAGTTTGAAGACGTAATCGACATATTTGCCAAAGTCCACGTCAAATTTTTCTTTGACTAATTTTTCGTAATCTTCGTCACTATCTACAGTCATGGTTAGGACTACGATTGAGTTTTTAAGGTTGATGTCGCGTCCCTTGTTATCCTTGATTGTGCCGTCTTGGATGATTTGTAGGACCAAGTTTTGCACCTCGAAGTGGGCGTTTTCGATATTTTCAAAAACCAACACACTGTAAGGTCTGGTCCTTAATGCCTGGGTCAATACTCCTCCGAATTCGTATCCAACATAGCCAGGAGGGGCACCAATCAGCTTGGTGATTGATGACTTATCAGTAAACTCGCTCATATCGAAGCTAAGTAGGGATTTTTCTCCCTCATATAGGTAGTCTGCCAAAAGGGCCGATATATAAGACTTACCCGAAGATGATGGTCCTGAAACAATAAAACTTAGGACTGGCTTTGTTCTTTCAAAGAGGCCGCCTTCTGATATGATGTAAGTATTTATAATCTTATCGATCATATCATCGCCGCCAACGAATTCTTCCTTAAGTTTTTCTCTAACAAGTTTAATAGAGTCAAGTTTATCATATTGGAGCTTGGACTTTGGCATTCCGCTCATCTTTGAAATAATATCTTTGACTTCTGAAACGCCAACCTTTGTCCTTAGCGGATAATATTCGCCCTGATCTTCTATTTTCTTTAATTTTTCGCTTACTTTTTCTTTTAGACTTACGAACTTATCAAGGTTTTCAAAGTCTCTCTTATCCTTGGCTTCTTCTATTTCAAAGCCAATGATGTCGATTTCTCTTTCAAGCTTGACTAGACTTTCTTGTCTTTCTTTTTCTTTTTCATATAGGTCAGTTTTTTCGGCAAGTTCTTCTTCAAGCTTTTTGATTTCTTCTTCTTTTTCCTTGGACCTGTGGGTCGATAAGCTGTCTTTTTCGTTTTTGAGGGCTATATTTTCCATTTCAAGTTGGACAATTTTCCTGTGGAGCTTATCTAGCTCTTCTGGTTTTTGGTCCCTTGCCATTTTTACCTGGGCACAAGCCTCATCGATTACATCTATTGCCACATCTGGGAGTTTTCTCTCAGTCAAAAACCTCTTTGAAAGTTTAACCGCTTCTGTGATAGCAGGGTCTGTTATCTTTATCATGTGGTGGTTTTCGTATTTGGATTTTATTCCCCTCATGATGGCAATTGTCGTCTCAACGCTTGGCTCCTCGATTAGGATTTTTTGGAAACGCCTATCAAGGGCCTTGTCTACCTCGATGTGCTTTCTGTATTCTTCGATGGTAGTTGCACCTATTGTTAAAATCTCGCCACGTGCCAGCATCGGTTTTAGCATATTGGCTGTATCCATGGTCCCACTTGCAGAACCCGAGCCTATTATATTGTGGATTTCATCTATAAATAGAATTATCCTTCCCTTAGAGTCCTTGATAATTTCAAGAATTTTTTTAAGTCTTTCTTCAAAATCTCCCCTGTATTTTGCTCCAGCAACTAAGGCTGTCATATCTAGGGAGAATATTATCTTATCTTTTAAATCATCTGGCACGTCGCCTGCCACAATCCTTTGAACAATACCTTCAACTATAGCAGTTTTACCAACACCTGCATCCCCGATTAAGACCGGATTGTTTTTTATCCTTCTAGATAAAATCCTGATGGCGTTTCTGGTTTCTTCTTCCCTGCCAATAACCGGATCTAGCCTTCCTTCGATGGCTTCCTTTGTGAGGACTGTCCCGTATTTTTCAAGATTAATTATAGTTTCTTGGTCGACGCCCTTTAGTAGGTATTCGTTGAATTTCTTGGCAACAAGTTCGTTGAAGTTTTGGTAAGTAAGACCGTGGGTCGCCGCAAGTTTTGCTGTTGGCATATCAGCTTCCCTCAAAAGGGCAAGAATTAAGTGTTCGGTCTTTATTTTTTCTTCAAACTGGTTTCTAGAAATTTCTTCTGCTATCAAAAGAGCTCTTTGATAAGACCTAGATGTATAGAGGGAGGAAATCCCCTTGGCTGACCTTAATTTGGTCAGGGCATTTTCTGTATCATCCAAAACATCTTGGTAGATTACCTTAAGTTCCTTAAAATAGGTTCTTATTAATTTTTCCTCTAAGGTCAAAATCGAATAGAAAATGTGAAGGTCAGATACTTCTACATTGTTTTTCCTGATGGCAACCTTATTAGCTTCTTTAATAATTTCCACAGAAGATTGTGAATACTTACTTATGTCCATATTTACCTATCCTATCACCATAAATATAAGATGGGCAGCTATACCTGCTCCGAGTCCTCCTATAGTATGGCACAATATTGCATTACCTGTCATTTCTTTAGTCTCTAGGGCATCCATCATGGCTATGTGGGTTGATAAATAGCCTGACCAGCACATACAAATTGATGTAAATACTGCTATGTCGTTTGCTGTCACAACGCCTCTGCCGGACATATCTGCTACAACACCAAGAGCTGCTCCAGCTGAGCCTAGGGCTGTGATTGGCACAGCTATGGCTTCTGGTGAGTTAAAACCAAAAAGTGGGTTTATGATAAAGGCAAGTTTTTCGCCTATCATTGGTAGAATTGCAATACCTTGGTTGGCTTCGCCTGTATAACCATTTGGGCCTGCGCCATTTGTAAGCATAACAACTAGGGTACAAATGAGACAAACGCCTGGGATGATTGCAACACCCATGTCTACTCCGACCTTACCACCATCTAGGAAGGCTGTTATAAACCTAGCTCCTGCTGTTCCTTCTCTAACCTTTCTATAGCCGTCTGGTACGTTTGCTGCCCCTTTGGTTTCAACCATTTCTTCTGTACCGTAATATTTTTTGGTCCTAGAAATCATAAGTCTAACTGATATTATAGAACCAACTACAGCACCAAGGAGACCAACAAGGGCGCCCTTCATAGCATTATCAACTGGTAGGGCCATCATAGATGTAACTGTGATAAGTCCCATACCAAAGGAAGTTCCTAGATTGGTTAAAGCTGGCATCTGGTATTTTTTGAAATACTTTCTAAAGTTGTTATCTGCTGCAAGTGTTAGTATGGCTGGGTTATCAGACATAAAACAATTTAGCATACCAAGAGAAGATGCGCCTGGTAGGTCGTATATAGGCTTCATTATCTTTGAAACTAGCCTGTTTACTAAGGCAATAACGCCAAATTCTGAAAATATAGCAGATATACCACCTGCTAAAACTGCAACGGCCATCAAATATAGGCAGACATTCATCAAAAGATCATATGATGTAAGCATCATAGTTTTGATCATGTTTGTCCCGCCCATTATAGAACCCATATAGATAAAGAGGCCTAGAAAGATAGCAAGAAATATAAATACTTCTGGGCCTACATCTTTCTTTATGGTTTTATCCATTTTTAGTTCGTCTTTTACTTCTTGTAATTCTTCCATTTAATCATCCTTAACAAGATAAATCTTGAATTTATATTTTTTCAAATGCCTTAACTAAAAATATCCGAAAGAATCGGACATTTTTAGTTTTATGCATCTGTTAATTAAACTTTAGTTTAATTTATTTTTCTTTTGCTCCTGGGTAATATTTAGGATTCTTGAAGAAGTCATCTACAAGCTCTCTAATTTCACCACTTAGAAGAATCATACCAACCATGTTGGTAAATACTACTAATCCTAGGGTCGCATCAAGAAATACTCCTGCGTTATCAAATGATACGAATCCACCAAGAAGGATCATAGCACATGCTATAAATCTTACTATCTTACCTACTGTTGTACCAAATAAGTATTCACCTTGTTTTTCAGCGTAGAATACTATTACTACGATTGTAGAAAGTACAAATAGGAATAGGGAAATAGCTATAACAGCTGTACCAATTTGACCGAAAGCTGTGTTGAATGCTCTTTCAACTCCGATGTCTTTCATGTCTGGGTTTTGCCATAGACCTGTTGTTAATACAACAAGGGCAGAAATTGTACAAACTATGACTGTATCTGCGATTACTTCAAATACACCCCACATACCTTGACGGCATGGATGGTCTGTAACTGCTGTAGCGTGTGCGTATGGAGCTGAACCCATACCAGCTTCGTTAGAGTAGCATCCTCTAGCTGCACCGGCTTTGATAAGTGCTGAGATACCTGCACCTGCAATACCACCGCCTATAGCTCTTGGGTTAAATGCGCCAACAAAGATTTCTTTGAAAGCTGCTGGAATTTGATCAGCGTGCATGATTATAACTATAAGACCCATGATGATGTATAGGGCTGCCATGAATGGAACCATTTTTTCTGTTACTTGAGCGATTCTCTTGATACCGCCGTAAGCAACTAATACTACTAATAAAGTAATAACAACTGCTGCAACAACACGGCTTAGGCCTAATTGTTCAAGTGGGCCTACTGCTGAGATTGTTTGTAGGGTAATAGATGGAAGGATTTCAATCATAAAGAAGAATGATACTAGGAAACCCATTATCTTACCTGCTGTTCCGCCTATACCTTTTTTGAATGTATAAGCTGGTCCACCTACGAACTCTCCGTCGGCGTTTTTCTCACGGTATTTAATACCAAGTACGATTTCTGCAAATTTTGTTCCTTGACCGATAATAGCTGCTATCCACATCCAGAATACTGCTCCTGGACCTGCTGTAAAGATAATTGATGGAGCAACTACGATATTTGCTGCACCTATTGATGAAGCAAGGGCTGCTGATGCTGCTTGGAATGGTGAAACTGAACCTTCACCGCCAACATCTGATGCAAACATCTTTCCAAACGTTTGCTTAAGAATGAATGGTAGGTATTTGATTTGAACGAATCCCATTCTAAATGATATTAAAAGACCGCCGCCTAGTAATACTATAAGGATAGGCCATCCCCAGAACCAACCTGTAAGTTTTGATATCATATCTAATATTGCTTGCATAATAATTCCTTTTTAATTTTATGGAGCCTTGGCCAAGAGGTTTCCTCTTAGACTAATGAAGATTTTCAAGAATCTAAGTTTACTTCCTAAGGCCAGCCCCATCCTTGTATTTTTTATAATCTAGTTTCGTCTAAAAACTAGCAAAGTGTTGCATACATAACTGCTTTGATTGTATGCATTCTGTTTTCTGCTTCTTCAAATACTAATGATTGTGCGCTTTCGAATACTTCGTCTGTTACTTCTATTGATTCCATACCGTATTTTTCAAATATTTCTTTTCCAACTTTTGTTTCTTTGTCGTGGAATGATGGTAGGCAGTGTAGGAAGATAGCTTCTTTGTCTGCGTTAGCCATAATTTCTTTTGTTACTTGGTATGGTTTAAGGATCTTAATTCTCTTTTCCCATTCTTCTTCTGGTTCACCCATAGATACCCAAACGTCTGTGTAGATTACGTTAGCATCTTTGCTTGCTGCGTCTACATCTTCTGTAAGTGTAACTGTTGAGAAGTTTTCTGCTGCGATTTTTTCGCATTCTTTAACTAGCCATTCTTCTGGGAATAATTCTTTTGGAGCACATGCTACAAAGTCAACACCAAGTTTAGCACAAACTAACATTAGAGAGTTTGCCATGTTATTTCTAGCATCACCAAAGTATACAAATTTTAGACCTTTTAGACGTCCAAAATGTTCCTCGATTGTTAGCATATCAGCTAGCATTTGTGTTGGGTGCCATTGGTCTGTTAGACCGTTCCATACTGGAACACCAGAGTATTTAGCAAGCTCTTCAACGTGTTCTTGTTTGAATCCTCTAAATTCGATACCATCATACATTCTACCAAGAACTCTTGCAGTATCAGCTACAGATTCTTTGTGGCCGATTTGAGATCCTGTTGGATCAAGATATGTTACGCCCATACCTAGGTCATAACCAGCTACTTCAAATGAACATCTTGTTCTTGTAGATGTTTTTTCGAATATGATAGCAATGTTTTTGCCTTCAAGATATCTGTGTGGGATACCAGCTCTCTTCATGTCCTTGAAGTTTTTAGATAAATCTAATAAGTATCTGATGTCCTCTGTTGAAAAATCCATTAATTTTAAGAATGATTTTCCTCTAAAATTCTTTGCCATAATAATCTCTCCTTTATTATTATTTGTTACCAATAGATTTTTAGTAACGATTTCACACTTATATAATATCACAATTTTAAAATCGGGTTCGGACAAAAACGTCGAATTTTTTTGTCAGAAATTTAAAAATCTTCAAAAAGACCACTTTGATTGAAATTTTTTGGCGAATTTTGCAAAGAGCAAACGTTTTTTGTAAAAATATTATAAAAAAATCGCAAAATATCTTGAAAATAAAAAAAGAAAAAATACCATAATATAAGGAGGCTTTCTTTTATGGGCAAAAAATATATAACTTTGCAGGATTCGTTTTCCTCATCTATGACCGAGTCAAACCTCATTAGTTTTGATATCCAGTCAGATAACGGAAAGACCCTGCCCCTTATGCATAAGCACAGTAGATTTTTGTACATACTAGAAGGTGAAGGCAAGATTAAAATACAAGATAAGGTCTATAAGATGGCGCCTGGCGCCGTTATCTCTATCCTTCCTTGGCAAACTTCAGAAATAATCGAAGTAGAAAAGAATATTTCCTACTACCTTTTAGTTTATAACTTTAATTTAATAAACATTTACACTAAAAGCCAGCTAAATTTAAATAAAGAAGAGGTTGACTTTATTAAGTGTCTCTATTCGAGCGAATCAGCTCTTTACGACCTCGAAGCTTGCGATAAAATCGAGGAAATCTTTGAGGATATAAGAAAAGAAGTCGGGGTCCATTCCCTAAACCTAATCATCCACACCAAGAAAAAATTCTCAACAATTTATCTTATGTGCAAGATTAGCGAGCTTTTGATAATCTACATGAGATATATAAACGACGATGACACCTTTGGCGAATCAATCGCCGCAAGGCCTGAAAACATCTTTATGTATATGTTTTTAAACTCATCCAAGGACATAAGTCTTGAAGTCTTATCAAAAATTTTTCTCATGTCAGAATCGGCCATTAGCCAATACATCAAAGATGTGACCGGGCTCGGTTTTCTTGATATTCTCCACGAAATCAGGATTTATAAAGCAAAATTTCTTTTAAGCCACACAGATATGACCCTAAAGGAGATTGCAAATGCAGTTCATTATTCAGATCCTGCCCAACTTTCCAAGGTTTTTCAGTCTAAGCAAGCCATTTCTACCAAAGATTTTAGGCGACTTAACCAACTACTTGAAGGCAAGGAGTCTTTCACCTTTAAGCCTGAAGACTTAAAACTAATTGATTTTGTAAATGAAAACTATGCAGAAGACATTGATATAATGGAGGTTTCCAAGAAATTTGACATTACACCAAGGAATATCAACAAGATTTTTGTCTATTTTATGGAACAAAACTTCTATTCCTACCTCCACCAAGTAAGGGTCCATGCGGCTTGTGACCTCTTAGTAAACACTGACGAGCCAATCACAGATATAGCCATAGGTGTTGGTTACAATTCACCAAAGACACTTTTGAGAAACTTTTTAAAACACGTTGGCATGACCCCATCTGAATTTAGGTCGGGTCATTTAGCAGACTTGCCAAAATAAATATTTTTAATATGTGATAAGTGGGAGATGGCTCCCACTTTTTATTTGTTTGGGCAAGGAACAGAGGACTAAATTATGTAAAAGTCCAAGTCCCCCGCCCAGAGAAGAAAGGAATAAAACCACTTTGAGGATTGAGAGAAGAAAGGAAATATACTTTAAATCCTCAGCGCCCCTAATTTTTGTAGACAGAAAGATAGGCTTCTGTGGTTTTATCTTTATATGGTTTCTTTCTTTTTCTTAACTTAAGGGGTGAGACTAATTTAATTCTCGTAATCTTTCTAATAAAAAGATAGAAACCACTGCCCAGCAATTTGCAAGGCATACTATGGGTTTTTAGGCTTTTTTGTGTAAATGGAGACTTTATTTTCAAATATTTCTCAAAGCCTAGTTAATTTATGTTTTGCCCTGATTTTATCTTAAAATTATTTAACTTTATAAAATCAGACTTTGACCAATAAAAAAGGTATAGAAATATCCCTGGGGGATTTTTCTATACCTTCATAGTATAAACGTAAATTAAACTTTCATCTTCTGATAATAACGGCTTTGCCGTCTGGCATTACTTTCTTGTAGGCCACAGATAAAAGCTATATATTTTTTTCGAGCTCTTCTAGAGCTAGACTTATTAATTTTTTCATAGAATAATCACTCACACCTACAATAACATTATCATCGTGGAGGAAGGGGATCAAAATTCTTTTTGCCCTTGATGTGGAAACGGCTTCTGCCATTTTGCCGGTAATTTCCCCGCACATTGAGTTTGTAAGTAGGATGCCAATTGGGCCTATGATTATATCAGCCAACTGACAATTGTAAATCAAAGCATTTTCGCCTGTGGCTGCTCTGCTGGCTCCTGCCTTTAACATAGCACTTGCGGCATGGGAATTTGTCCCTACACAGGTGACGTCTAAATCTTTATGGTTTTCTCTAATGGAGCTAACAAGCTGTTTGCCAAGACCTCCGCCCTGGGCATCAATTACTAATACTTTCATATAACCTCTATTCTATTGATATTATTATAACATAAATTCCTTATTTTTTAAACTTTTAAAGAAGAAATAAATTTAAGGCAAAATTTTAAACAAGTTTTGTCCTTTTCATGATTTTTCGCATAAGAAAAGGGCCAACAAGGCCCCTTCCCAATAGAAAAGAATAAGTTAGTCCTAGTTTTCAAAAGGGAAAACTATAAGGAATTAATAATGAAAAACCTAGCTATTTGATAGCTGTTTATATTATAACATAAATTTTAACTTATGCAAACTTTTTCAACCTTTTTTATTAGCCTTCAATTTTCAACTTTTATATATTTTCCTGTCGTTTTCCCAAATTTTTAACTTATTTTTCACTAGAAACTTTTTCTACATCTTCTTTTTTGCCCAGCAAAACAATTAGGTCATTTTTCTCGATTTTTGTGTGTGGACCTGGGTTTATAATTGTGCTCCCACTTCTTTCAAAAGCGACTACGTTCAAGTTGTATTTATTTCTGAAATCCAAATCCTTAAGGTCCTTGCCTATCCAAGCCTGGTGGACTCTGACTTCTGCAAGAGAGAATTCGTTAGAAAATTCTATAAATTCTAGGAGGTTTGATCCTGAAATCACCCTGGCAAGTCTCTCACCACTGTCGAGTTCTGGGAAAATTATCTTGTCAGCCCCGATTTTTTCTAAAATTCTCTCGTGGGTGGCTGTTGTAGCCTTGGCAATTACGGTAGTTATTCCCGCATCCTTGCATAGCAAGGTAGCCTCAATAGATGCTTCGATATTCGACCCTGTTGCAATTACTGCTATGTCAAAGTTTTTGATGCCCAAATCCTTCATAGCTTCTTCATCTGTCATATCAGCCTGTGCGGCATAGGTCACTTGGTCGGCCATCCTTTGGACCTTGGTATAGTCCCTATCAACGGCCATGACCTCCACGCCTTTTTCAAATAATTTTTTGGCAAGGGCCGATCCAAACCTGCCCAAACCCAATACTAGTACGTTTTTTTCTTTCATATTTTCTCCTTAACCTATACTTATAAAACTCTCTGGATACCTAATTAGGCTCTTTTTAGCCTTCATGCCAAAGGCAAAGGCCATGGTCATTGGACCGATACGGCCCAAATACATACACAAGGTAATTAAATTTTTGCCTGCATCTGTTAAATGTGGTGTAATTCCTTTGCTTGCCCCGACTGTGGCTAGGGCTGATACTGTTTCATACAAAATATCTACAAGTGGCGCACTTTCTGTAATGGCGAGCATGAAGCTTACAGAAAGGATAATGACTATAGAAACCAAGAATATTGCAAGGGCCTTTCTTACGGTCTCTGTTCCAATATGTCTGCCAAAAACTACCGGTTCGCTTTCGCCCCTAACAACTGCGTGGGTTGATAAAACGAGAACGCCTAGGGTTGTTGTCTTGATACCACCTGCGGTTGATCCTGGAGAACCTCCCACAAACATTAGTCCCATGAGCATAAGGGCTGTCGAATCCTTAATCTTGGATAGGTCTACCGAATAAAAACCAGCAGTCCTTGCCACAACTGATTGGAAGAAGGATTCAAGGATTGACCCTTTCAAGGTCTCGTATTGAAGGACCCCGTCTTCGTTTTCCAGAAATAAAAACATGACAGTTCCTAATACCAAAAGGATAGCTGTTACCATAAGGACCAATTTGGAGTGGGTTGATAATTTCTTAAATGATCTGCGTCTAAAAAGTTCACTTGTCACCACAAAACCCAAACCACCGACTATTACAAGGGCACAAAGGGTGAGGTTAATTAATAAATCGTCCCTAAATGGGAAAATGGAATCTCCCAAAATATCAAAACCCGCATTACAAAAGGCTGAGATTGAATGAAATACCGCATACCAGACGCCTTTGCCAGCCCCATACAAGGGCACAAATTTTATGGAAAGGAGGATTGCTCCTAGAACTTCTGTCCCAAAAGTGAAGGCCAAAACGTATTTAAAAAGGACAATCATGCCTTCAAGGCTTTCGACATTTAGCTGTTCCTTTAAGATTTGCCTGGACTTCATTCCGATTTTCTTACCCAAAATCAAAGGAATAATTGAGGCCAAACTCATGACCCCCAGTCCCCCTATTTGGATTAGGATAATGATTAAAATGTGGCCGTAGGTGTTCCAATGTTCGAGTGTGTTAACGGGAGTAAGGCCTGTTACACAAGAGGCACTTGCCGCTACAAATAAAGAGTCGACCAAGGGTGTCGCCTGGCCAGATTTGGTGAAAAATGGGAGGGATAAAAGTAAACCGCCCGCAATAATAAGGATAGCAAAACCCAGACTCAAGACCATTGGCGGGTTAAGGCTAATCTTAGCGTATAATTTATTGATAAAGTTTTTGTTCATAATAGCTCCTAAAATTCTTGCCTGTAGAGCAATTTTACCCCTCAAATCCTATTGGTCAAAGGGATTGTAAACTTATTCTTAGAATGAAAACTATGGAAAGAAGTTTTTTCTTGTATAATATTTTTAAGGAGGATTTATGAAAAAAATTTTTATAACACTAGCAATTATTTTGGGGATTTTTATCCCACAAAGCGCCCACGCTGACGAATTTAGGGAAATATCAATAGAGGCAAATATAGATGAAAAAGGCATCGGCTCCATTGAAGAGATTTGGAAAATCAACGAAACCAACGAAGATTATACAGAAAGATACAAGACCATAAACAACCTAAGAGGACTAAAAATCGAAGACTTTAGCCTAGAAGCCTTTGGCAAGACTTTCGAAAATAGGGATCCTTGGGATACAGACCTCGATTTTAACGAAAAGGCCTACAAGTCCGGCGTCATCACAAGGGATGAGGACGAAGTCGAGCTTTGTTGGGGAATTTCAAATTACTCTGACAATACCTATAAGCTAAAATACAAAATAAATCCTCTAGCAATCGGATTAAAGGATTCAGACATGGTGGTTTTCACCTTTGTCGGAGATAATTTTGACCCTGAGCCTGAGAAAGTAAATATCAAAATTACGGGCTATAAACCATTTTCAGATATAAAGTTTTGGGCCTTTGGCCTTAAGGGTCTAATCCACGAAGAAAACGGGGAAATAATTCTAAAATCAACTGGAGATGTAAACTACACTACCGTTATGGTGAAATTCCCAAAGGGAACTTTTGCCACTTCCTACAGGGAAGATAAAAATTTCGCCGACTACGCCAACCAGGCAGTCAAGGGGTCAAAATGGGAAGAAAATGAAGGAACCGCCTATAAAATTCCTTTACCAATCTGGGCCAAGACCCTAATTAGCCTGGCCATCGCCCTTGGTCTTGGCGGAATATTTTGGGGAGTAAGATTTAGCAAATTACATTTTGACGAAAAAAGGCTCGCCAATGTAAAAGATCTCCCACATCCAAAAGATTTCAAAGATAAGTATTACAGGGGCCTTCCTTACGAGGGCCATATCGAGGATTTAGCCTATCTTATAGACCAAATCCCAATCATAGGTGGCGACCTTGGTGCCTCCTACATGAACGCCTTCATCCTAAAATGGGCCATGGAGGGCCATATTGACCTAGGTGATGGCGAGCCAGGATTTTTGGAATCTCAGGCCATAAAAATCCTATCAAAACCAGAAGACATGGGTAATATAGAAAAAAGTATTTTTGAAATGCTTTATAAGGCGAGTCTTAGAAAAAATAGCGAGAGACTCACTGACTACGACTTTTCAAAATATTTAAAAGCCAAGAAGGATGATATAGATAATATCTATGACGACCTTGAAGATAAGTCTATAGAAGCCTTGAAAAATGCTGGATACATCGAAGACTACGAATACGAAAAGACCTTCTTAAATTCAAGAAAAACCGGCAAGGAACTAAGGATTACAGATACGGGTCTTAAACTATATGAAAATATTTTGGGCTTTAAGTCATACTTAAGAGACTATGCCGAAGTCGGCACAAAAGCCCCAGAAGAGATTAAAAATTGGAAAGAATACCTCATCTACTCCATTCTTTTAAATGTGGATAGCAATTTCCAAGAATTTGTAGACGAAAACTACAAAGAGGAACCATACTTCATCTACCACCCATACTTTTTCACCAATGCAGGGGCTTACTCAAAATCCATCAACCAATCCTACGCCAATACTACTGGGTTTTCAAATGCAGGATTTGGAGGTCAAACTTCCGTTGGAGGAGGCGGCGGATCCTTTGGTGGAGGAGGTGGAGGAGGAAGGTAAATCTTATCCAAGATAAGTTATTTGTTCTTATTTTTATAAAATATCTTTATCTTGTGTAGGTTAAGGTCATTGACATGACCACTCCGTAAAAAGGGGGAGGCCCAAGGACCCTTCCGCATGGGTCCTCATCGGCCTCCCCCTTGAACCCCCTCTCCGTTACACCCCACAAGCGGCTCCTTAGCGGAGGGCAGATAAGTAAGCTTGCCTTTTCGGCAAGCTTTTTTATGTAGAGAGAATTACCTTGTATAAGATTAAGTATCCCCTCACAGATTTCCAATATTTAAGCCCTTAAAAACTGATAACTCGCTAACGCTCAAACAATCAGTTTTCTTAACGGGGCTTTCTATTAGAAATCTTTACCTGATAAAGGGGTGGATTGGTCTCGAAGTTCTAGGATTTGCCAGGCTCGTTTGGCTTTGCTAAACTTTGCTATATGAGTTTTGCATTCTCAAGCAAAGAGTGGAAAACTTAAGACCAAGTATTTTAAAATCCCAAGCATCCGTGAAGAAAATTGCACTGACAGTCAATTACAATTAAGATTACAATAACTACTGTGAACTAATTTTCAAATGTAAAACACAAGTCAGACGAGATTGCAATTTTTAGGAGGCTTGGGATTTTAAAAAGTTAACTAAATATTATTCCTAAACAAGGACTCCTCCATACCAACACGTTTGCCGAAGGCAAACTCCTTGTCCCCCGTAAGGGGCCGGCCGGAGGAGGTAGCCGAGTGGGGTCTGGGGAGGCAGGTTGGGGAACGTCCGGAACGTTCCCCTGGGCTCCCCTTTTTACGAAGCAGCCATGTAAATGGCTAAGAAATAATTAAAGATATAATAAAAAAATCCTAGATAAAAATATAATTTATCTAGGATAAAAAAATCCAACCTTGGGCCTCCCCTTTTTTACGGAGGGGTCATGTAAATGACCTAGAATATTTATAAGATATGGTTAATCTCGGATTAACAACTTAAGGAACGTGATCTTTTTCTTTCGATTGCTCCTATTCGTCGCAACCTACAGAAAAAATTACATAAGGTTTTTCATAAATTTCTACTGCGGTGCTTTGCACCTTGAGAAATTTTGAAAACCGCAAAAACTTTGCCTGCAAAGTTTTTACTACCATTATCTCGGATAGATTTTAAACAAATAGTGCCACTCCTGGTCCTAATGGAATTTTAAATATCATCCATCCAACTAATAGCAAGGTCCAGAAGATTAAAAATGCTATCGAATATGGTAGCATGGTTGAAATTAAGGTTCCAAGTCCCCTGTCTTTGTCATATTTTTGCATGAAGATTACTATCATTGCAAAATAATTCATTAGTGGGCTTATGATGTTGGTTGATGAGTCTGCTATCCTGTATGCCATTTGGCTTAGTTCTGGGGAAAGTCCCATGTTCATAAACATTGGCACAAAGATTGGCGCCATGATTGCCCATTTGGCTGAGGCCGATCCTATAAATAGATTGATGAAGGCTGATAGGATGATAAAGAGGATTACTAATGGTACTCCTGTTAATTTTATCGATTCCAAAAATTCAGCTCCCTTTACAGATAGGATTGTGCCGAGGTTTGTGTAGGCGAAAAATGACACGAATTGGGCTGCGAAAAATGCTAGTACCAAAAATCCGCTCATTGATTCCATAGACTTGGTCATAGCTCCTATTAGGTCAGTTGAGTTCTTAAACTTGCCTGTTGTCCTTCCAAATACATAGCCTGGTATGAGGAACATAAATAGAATTGCTGCGATTAGGCCCTTGCCCATAAAGGCTTCTAGGGTCATCTTGCCCTCTGCGTTTGCCTCTCTTAAAATCGCATTTTCTGGAACCATTAATATTGCCATGACTATAGCAAAGACTAAAAACGCAATTAAAGAATTTTTGAGTCCCTTTTTCTCAAGGTCTGTAAGTGGCTTATCTTCGTGGACATAGGCTCCTGTGTACTGACCTAGGTTTGGAATTATGACCTTTTCTGTGACAAATGTCGCTACGATTGTTAAAACAAAGGTAGAAACAATTAGGAAATACCAGTTAGCTTGAGGATATACTGTGTAGTCGATATTAGCAGCTCTTAGGGCTTCGTTGGTAATCCCACCAAGAAGCACGTCTGTCGGTCCAAAGATGAGGTTGGCAGAAAATCCACCAGATACACCTGCAAAGGCCGCAGCAAGACCAGCTATTGGGTGCTTACCAGCTGCCGCAAAAATCATTGCTCCAAGAGGAACTACCACTACATAACCCGCATCAGATGCGATATTTGAGACAATTCCTGTAAAGACAACCGCTGCAGTCAAGATCATTGGTGGCACATTTGAAAGCATCTTCTTAAGGCCAGCATCAAAAAATCCTGCATCTTCAGCCACACCCACACCAAGCATAGCAACTAAAACTACACCGAGAGGTGCGAAGGATGTGAAGTTATCAACTAGGGATGAAAACATATAGCGGATGCCTTCTGCATTTAAAAGTCCAATGGCCTTTATTGTTGATTCCGCTTCTGCCTTTGCGTCATAGTATGATACAGAAACTCCAGCCGATGCACAAATTTGTGCAATGATGGCTAAGATTCCAATCATAATGACAAAAATTATAGCAGGGTGGGGTAAGGCATTGCCGACTCTTTCGATCTTAGCCAGAACCCCTCCCTTATTTTTATTCTTAGACATAAGTCCTCCTTATATATTAAAATAGTGTTTTTATATTCTTAAAAAAATAACACCTTTTTAATATACGAGTTTTTCAACTAAATTCACCTAAAGTATTCCAAAACTCATCTAAAACCTTCTTCCCCGACCGTTTGTCGCCGAATTTTGACCTTTTATCCGAAAATCAATGCATAAGTTGGACCTAGGCTTTATAATAGAATCAGGAGGTAGGGATGAAAGTTGACATAATAATTGATCAAACCATCGACGAAACCCAGGTAAAAATATTCGCCAAAGAATATTCAAAGGAAGTCGAAACCATAAAGGATTTGCTGGCTGACAGGCTGATTGACAAGCTTGTGGCCTTTCGTGATAAGGAAGTTTTTATCCTCTCTCACGAAGAAATTATAAGAATTTTTGCCCAAGATAAGTCCGTCTTTATTAAAACGAAAAACGGGACTTTTTCGTCAAGGCTTACTATTTCTGAATTGGATAAGAGGCTTGATAAGAAAAAATTTATAAGAATTTCTCGTTCAGATATTGTAAATCTAGATTTTGTAAAAAAACTCGACCTTTCCTTCACAGGAACAATAGCAGTCGAGCTTACAAATTGTGATGTGGCCTACGTTTCTAGGCGAAATCTAAAAGAATTTAGGAGGGCCTTGGGTCTATAAGGAGGAATTATGAAAAATTTTAAAGATTTATTAGTCGGTTTTTTGGCAGGTGTAGGTATCGGAGCCTTAATCGAGGCAATTTTATCTATACTAATTAAAGAAAATATAGTTGGAGTTTCTGACTTCGTGGCAAGCCAAGCTCCAGGTTATGCAAAAATTATTCAATGCTTAGTTTACGGTGGCTTTGGTTTGATATCTGTCCTAATGGGGGCAATTTTCAAAAATAAAAATAGGGCATCCTATTTAAATCAAACCATCCACTTTTGTGCAATGCTTGTCTATTTTATCTTTGCAGGTCTTTACCTAAGATGGTTTGAATATAATTTAAGCCTAGCAATTTCTGTTATCTTCTTTGTTGGTGTTTATTTATTAATATCTTTCGCTTGTTACATTTACGAAAAAAATATGATAGGTCAAATCAATAAAATGTTATAAGCAAGTAAAAATGGTCCCAAATTCGGGACCATTTTGCTTTTAAAATTCCTTCTGCTCTTACTTTTATAATATCAAAAGTCTTTATTTTTATAGAAATGGATAGAAAGTTTTAGAGAAACCACATTTAGTAAAACTGTAATTCCCACAATTATAATACTAAGTAAGTTTAAATTAAAATTTGATACCTTGTTTATAAAATCAATTGCAATTTGATTGTTCTTCCATATTTGATTTACTCCTAAAAATATCAAAAAGTAAATTAAGGTGAAGACCATCCTTGATTTTTGCGAGCCATATTTATACATAAAGGGCAATTGGATTAGGCATGCAAAATTTGTTAAAAAAAGCGTCAAGGATAGGATAAGGGGCAAGTTGAAAATCTCTTTACTATCTGGATATTTAATATTAAATATTAGTACTATTAGCATGGCAAATATTCCAAATATCCAAGTAATTGCATATCTTGATAGTACTATCCTTTTTCTATCAATTCCAAGTCCTATCAAATATTGATTAATGTTTGATTTTAAGTCTACATCAAAAAAAGTACTAGTCAGCGCTATCGGAACCAGGATAAAAAGCCCCAATATTATTAAAATTTGTCCTTCTTTAAAACTATAGAAAATCATAGCTAAGATAGCTAAAGTAAACAATCTAAAGTATTTTTTAACAGCTACTAAATCCTTATATATCAAGGCTTTCATTGTAGGCCTCCTTTATCATATAGACCATAATATCTTCGATAGATGGTTTTGACATTTCAAAACCTGCTGGCATTTTTTCCCTTTTTACCAAACACTCCCTGCCAAATTGATGCTTTCTCACACCTACAAGGGCCGATTTATCTAGGCTTTCATATTCCTCATCTCCAAGGGAAACAAGGCCATATTTTTCGCTTAGGCCGTCTTTTTCTTCGTTAAAAATTAGCTGGCCCTTATGGATAAAGGCGATGTAATCGGCAATTTTTTCAAGATCTGACAAAATGTGAGAAGAAATCAAAACTGTGTGGTCCTCATCTTGGATAAAGTCTAGGAGGATATCCAAAAAATCATCCCTAACAACTGGATCAAGGCCACTTGTAGGCTCATCTAGGATTAGGATTTCTGCCCCATGGCTCATGGCAAGAGCAAGACCCAATTTCATCTTCATCCCCCTAGAAAAAGTCGTAATTGGAATATTAGCAGGAAGGGCAAAATTTTCCATAAATTCGTAAAAAGTTCCCTTCTCCCAGTGGTCCTTATAGAGCAATGAGTGAAATTTTTCTATTTCATTCACTTTCATAGATCCCGGCAAAAATAGGTCATCGTAGACAAAGCCAAGCCTGTATTTTTCGTCAACAGACAAGTCTTTTATGTCCTTGTCAAAAATTTCTATCGCTCCATTATCTCTGCCAATTACATCCAGGATAAGCTTGATAGTGGTAGACTTTCCAGCCCCATTTTCGCCGATAAAACCTGTTATAGTTCCCTTTTTGATCCCTAAATCGACAGGGCCCAGCCTAAAATTGCCGAAAGATTTGCCTAGATTTTTTATTTTTATTGCATCAGTCATCAGTATCCTCCAATATATCAACTAGGGCGAGGATTTCTTCTTTTGAAATATCGCCTAGTCTTGCAAGCTTGATGACTTCCTTGATATGGTCTTCGATTTTAACCATGAATTTTTCCTTGACCATTTGTGGGTCCTGGCTTTTGATAAAATTTCCCTTACCTGGAACAGAATTGATTAATCCATCCTTTTCTAATTCGTCGTAGGCCCTCTTGGTTGTAATCACGCTCACCCTAAGCTCCTTGGCAAGAAGCCTTATGGAAGGCAGGGGTTTGTCAATATCTAGCTTGTCATCTAAGATTGCATCCCTAATCTGATTTTTGATTTGTAAATATATCGGATCTTTACTCGAGTAATTTATTTTTATGTCCATATATCCTCCATCTGTATATAGTGTATATTAACAGTTATAATTTGTCAAGACTTTTGGGAAATAATTATGAATTGTTTTTGCAAATCAAATTGAAATCCCAAGAAAAACCTAAAATTCACCCTAAAGACTTAGAAAAATATCCAAGGTCATTCCGATGAACGAAGTGAATAGGAATCCCATAGACTTGGGTTTAGTATGTTTATTATTGCATTCTATTTGTTAAAAAACTTTTTATCAAAAAAAGCCCCGAGTGGGGCTAATTTCTTTATCAATTTTTAAGTTTTCTATAAATTTAAGTCTATTTCATAGGTCCTTTTGGCCTTTTTAAACAAAAATTCTCCGCTTCTCACACTTGCCAAGCACTCTGCCCTATTTCTGATGGCATCATAAGGACTAGATGCGTCTAAGACTATGAAATTGGCGGATTTTCCAAGATCTAAGCCGTAAGAATTTTCCAAATTCATGGCCTTTGCCCCATTTATGGTCACAAGGTCAAGGGCCTTTTCAAAATCTTCTTCCTTCATGAGCTGGGCCATGTGGATGCCGTTATCTAGGATATTCATGAGGTTGCCATTGCCGGCTGGATACCAAAGGTCGACTATGGAATCTTGAGCAAAACAAACATTTATGTCATTGTCGACAAATTCACGAACCCTAGTCATGCCCCTGCGTTTTGGATAGGTATCCTGTCTCGCTTGAAGGTAGGCATTTTCTGTTGGAAGGGCCACAAAATTCATCTTTGACTTTCTAAAAAGTCCCATCATCCTGAAGGCATAGGCATTGTCAGCTGACCCAAAGGAGCAGGTGTGGCTTGCTGTGACCCTTTTTCCGATGTCGTGGATTAGGGCCTCGGCATTTAGGACTTCCACAAAGCGTGCCATTGGATCGTCTGTTTCATCGCAATGGACGTCTATTAGCTTGTCATATTTTAGGGCAAGCCTTACAATTTCCTTGATTGATTTTTCCCCAAGTTCGCGAGACCATTCGTTGTGAGGAATTCCTCCAACCACATCAGCGCCGAGCTTTAGGGCATCTTCTACCAAATCTCTGCCGGTTTTCCCATCTTCCTTGTAGGAATACATGCCATTTTGAGGAAAGGCTACAACTTGGATGGTAATCTTATCTTTTAGTTCATCTCTCACTTCAAGGGCGGCTCTTATGCCTGTCAAATTTGGATCGGTACAATCAGTTTGGGCGCGTATATATTGGGTTCCGTGGCTGGCACATTCAAGGACAGCCGCTTTTATTCTTTCCTTCATCTCTTCTTTGCTGGTGCCCTTTTTGAAATCATTCCAAATGTCAATAGCCTCAAAAAGTGTACCCGACTCGTTTTTAGCCTTGTCAGTCTTTCCTACCATGTAATAGTCAAGGTGAAGGTGGCTATCAACATAAGGTGGAATTACAAGAGAACCTTCAAGGTCAATTACTTGGTCAGCCCCTCCTAAATCTTTGCCAAAACCCACAAAAATCCCATCTTCAACGAGGATTTCACTAGCTCCTTCGTGGCCATATATTACTGCATTTATAAATTTTTTCTTCATTATTTTTCTCCATACATAAAAACATTTCTACTCATATTATATCACAAAAGGGCAAGCCAACGCTCGCCCTTGTTTGTTGTTGATTATATTGCTCGTAATTTGATGATTATCTGATCGCAATATCTCTTTTATGCCCATCACCGGCACCATTATATTTTTAATATCTTGGCCTTTCCTTATAGGAGGTGTGGAGTAGTTCGTGAGCACGTTCGCTGCCCGGCTCGCCTAAATATTCCTCGTAGAGTTTTTTGATTGATGGATTTTCGTAAGATTTTCTGTAGGTTTTTTCCTTATCTATGGAATAAAGGCCCTCGGCTCTTTTCTTTAGGATTGTTAGGTCTCCCTTGTGGTAAGGTTGGCCACCGCCACCTACACAACCGCCAGGGCAAGCCATTACCTCTATGGCGTCGAGTTTTTCAACGCCTGCGCGGATTTTTTCTAAGATTTTCCTTGTATTGCCAAGACCGTTTACAACTCCAATGTGAATTTCCTTGCCATTTATATTTACAACCGCCTTTTTAACTCCCCTAAGGCCCCTTAATTCCTCATATTCGACCTTATCAAGGCTTTCGCCTGTGAGAGTGTCGTAGGCAGTCCTGATTGTGGCTTCGATTACGCCGCCGCTTGCACCAAAAATTGTGCCGCCGCCTGTAGATTCGCCCAAAGGATTATCAAAATCAGACTTTTCGGTATTAATAAGATCAATACCAGCTTCCTTGATCATTGAGGCAAGCTCTCTGGTTGTGATTACTATATCAACATCGGAGAAGCCTTCTTCGTTGAGTTCATCCCTTTTTACCTCGTATTTTTTAGCAATACAAGGCATGACTGAAACTACGGTTATCTTTGCTGGGTCCATACCAATTTTTTCTGCATAATAGGATTTAGCAATGGCCCCAAACATCTCGTGAGGAGACTTGCAAGTTGATGGAATATCAATAAGGTCAGAAAATTGGTGTTCCATAAAATTTACCCAACCTGGGCAACATGAAGTGAGGATTGGTTTGCCCTCACCAAGCCTTTCTATAAATTCGTGGGCTTCTTCCATGATTGTGAGGTCTGCTGCAAAGTTTGTATCAAAAACCCTGTCAAAACCGAGATTTCTAAGGGCTGTCACCATCTGGCCTGTAACTTCAGTTCCTGGTTCTAGGCCAAATTCTTCGCCCAAAGCCACCCTCACAGCTGGGGCAACCTGAACAATTACAAGGTCGTCGTGGTTTTTCCTATGGAGGATTTTCCAAACTTCTGAAACATTTGATTTTTCAGTAAGGGCTCCAGTTGGACACACAGCCAGGCACTGGCCGCAGAAGGTGCAAGTTGTATCAAACATTGGTCTATTAAAAGTCGAACCGACATGGGTCATAAAACCGCGACCGATTTCTGCAAGGGCGCCCACAGTCTGCACTTCGTTACACATAGTCTCACAGCGTCTACAAAGTATGCACTTATTCGGATCTCTCACAAGAGAATAAGACGAATCGTCTATTGGTAGATTTCTCTTTTCTCCCGGATATTTTATTTCCCTAATATTTAAGTCTGCCGCTAGCTTTTGAAGCTGGCAGTCGAGATTTTTCGCACATTTAAGGCAATCAGTCGGATGGTCTGAGAGGATTAATTCCACGACAGCACGCCTTGCCCTAATTACCCTTTGGCTATCGGTCCTGATTTCCATGCCATCCTTGGCAAAAGTGGCACAAGCTGGGATAAGATTTCCTTTTTTCACATCTTCTACCAGGCAAACCCTGCAAGATGCGAGTTTATTTACAAAATTGATGCCAGATAGGTCCATATGACAAAGGGTAGGAATATTGATATTTAAAGCCTTAGCAGCTGATAAAAGGGTGGTTTTTTCCCTGACTTCTATTTCTGTGTCATTTATTTTTAATTTAATCATGTCTCCTCCTAGCATAAAACTATGGCCTTAACTGGGCAATTATCCATGCAAGTGCCGCACTTGATGCAGACTTTTTTGTCTATATGGTGGACTTCCCTGGCTTTGCCAAAGACCGCCCCAACAGGACATGCCTTGGCACACTTGGTACAGCCGATACATGTATCTGTAATCTCGTAGGAAAGCAAATCTTTGCACCTTTTTGCAGGGCAGGTTTTGACATTGCCAACGTGGGCTAGGTATTCGTCATAAAAATAGTTCATTGTTGAAAGGACTGGGTTTGGCGAAGATTGGCCCAGACCGCAAAGGCTGGTTTCAGAGACAATTTCTGATAGCTCTTTGAGTTTAAAAAGTGTTTCCTCGCCGGCCTTTCCTGTTACGATTAAATCAAGCATTTCAAGGAGCCTTTTATTTCCAATCCTACAAGGTGTGCACTTGCCGCAAGATTCATCCACAGAAAATTCTAGGAAAAATCTCGCCACATCCACCATGCAGTCGTCTTCGTCCATGACAACCATGCCGCCAGATCCCATTATAGAGCCAATTTCCTTTAGGGATTCGAAATCGCAACCTGTGTCAAAAAGTGATTTTGGTATGCAACCGCCTGATGGGCCACCGGTTTGGACGGCCTTGGCTTCCTTGTCATTTTGGATGCCCTTGCCTATGTCGTAGACAATGGTCTTAATGGATGTACCCATTGGCACTTCTACAAGGCCAGAATGTTTGACCTTGCCAACTAGGGCAAAGACCTTGGTTCCTGGGGATTTTTCTGTACCGTAGGCCCTAAAATAATCCGCTCCTTTTAGGATAATTTGGGCCACATTTGCCAAAGTTTCAACATTATTAATTACAGTAGGTTTTCCCCAAAGACCCTTGACTGTTGTCCTAAATTCCTTGTTTCTTGGCTGGCCACGCTTGCCCTCGATTGATTCCATAAGGGCTGTACCCTCGCCACAAACAAAGGCTCCAGCTCCAAGCCTTAGGTCAATATCGAAGGAAAAATCTGATCCTAGGATATTTTCCCCAAGCAAATTGTATTTCTTAGCGTCTTCTATGGCGTGCCTTAAGGCCTTGACTGCCTTTGGATATTCGGCCCTAACGTAGATAAAACCTTGGTTTGCACCAACAGCTCTGGCACAAATCGCCATGGCCTCAAGGACTGAATGAGGGTCATTTTCAAGAACTGACCTATCCATAAAGGCACCTGGGTCGCCCTCGTCAGCGTTACAAATTATGTATTTCGTATCGACATCTTGTTTAAAGGCAGTTTCCCACTTGCGACCAGCCGGAAAACCTGCTCCGCCCCTGCCCCTAAGGCCTGAGTCTGTGACGACCTTTATAATTTCTTCCCTGGTCATGTCGTAAATGGCCTTTTCTAGGGCAAAATATCCGTCACGGCCTATGTATTCTTCTATTGATCCAGGGTCAATTATGCCGCAGTTTCTCAAAACAAGCCTGGTTTGTTTTTGATAAAATTCGCCCTTAAGCCTTATGTCTTCGCCGTCTATGTAATAATTTTCTGGATCAAGCCTAGAAATAAGCTTGGCAAATCCATCCTTTTTGATATTTTCAAGCCTCGACTTCATCTTTTTCCTCCAAAACTTCCTTGATGATATCAGCTGCCATGCCCTTAGTCACATTGCCGATATTTTTTGATGAATCAATACTCAAAACAGGTGCTATTCCGCATTCGCCTATGCACCTAGCCTCGGCAAGGCTAATCTTGCCATCTGGTGTGGTCTCGCCAACCTTGATTCCAAGCTCATTTTCAAGGTCAGAAAGGATTTTATCAGAGCCTTTGACATAGCAAGCTGTGCCCAAGCAAACGCAAATCTCATGTTCTCCCTTTGGAATAAAGGAAAATTGGGAATAAAAACTTGCCACACCGTAAATTTCTGAAGAGTGGACGCCCATCCTTAGGGCCATGAGGTCCACAATTTCTTCCGGTATATAGGAAAAAATTTCCTGAGCCTTCTGCAGAATCGGCATAACAGCGCCCTTTTTGTCCTTGTTAGCATCCAAGAATTCTACAAATTGATCAAACTTTTCCTGATCTTTCTTAAAACAAAAACTCATAGCTTAACCTCCTATTAATGGTAATAAAAATTTTGAAGGCAAAATTTTTATGGTCTTCACAATATATACGAGCGCAAAGCACGAAATATAAATTGATGAAAAACCTTATGTAATTTTTTCATAAGAACGCGACGAAAAGGAGCGTTCATTGAAAAAGATTACCTTCCTTATTAATATTCTATAATTTCATAATATCAGAATATGAAAACAATTTCAACACCTAAGTTCATTATTGTTTAAAGATTGATAATAATTATTAAAATCGTTTTCAATATAACAACAAAAAAAGACTTGAAAAACATCTTCCAAGTCTCTTCAAATTAAAATTTACTTAAAATGCCCAGTTGCCGTCCTTAAATATTGGGAAAGCTTGGCCGTTTTTGTAGCCTATTATTTCAAGGTCCTTATCGCCAACCATGAAATCTTCGTGGATTAGGGAATCATTTAGGCCTACTGAATTTACTTCGCTATCGTCAAGGTCAGCTCCGCCTTCAACACAGGTTGGATAGGCCTTGCCTAGGGCAAAGTGGCAAGAGGCATTTTCGTCAAAAAGTGTGTTGTAGAATAAGATATTTGAATTTGAAATTGGACTATCATAAGGCACTAGGGCGATTTCTCCGAGGTTTTTAGAGCCCTCATCAGAATCTAGCATCTTGGCTAAAGTATCCTTGCCTTCTTTGGCATCAAAGTCAATCACCTTTCCGTCTTTAAATGTAAATTCAAAGTGATTTATAACCACACCATTGTAAACAAGAGGTTTTGTAGCCACAAGCCTGCCGTCAACCCCGTTGTATTGTGGAGCTGTAAAGACTTCTTCAGTTGGCATATTTGGAATAAACCTGTCGCCCTTTGCATTCTTAGATCCTGCAGACATCCAAATGTGATTTTTTGGTAATTTCACCTTAAGATCTGTACCATTAGTTGATTTGTAATGGACATAGTCAAATTGGTGGCTATTTAAAAAGTCAGCCTTATCATCAAGTGTCTTAATGTGGTCTTCCCAATTTTTCTTAGTTTCTTCCCAAGATTCGGAAACCCTGCACACATCAAGGATAACTTCCCAAAGCTTATCGCAAGCAGCCTCGCCCTTAAGGTCTGGGAATACTTTTTCTGCCCATTTTACAGAAGGAACTGAAATCACAAGCCAAGATACAATATCATTCATGGTGTATTTAACAAAGTCCTTCAATTTTAGGGAACGAGCCTTGACAGCTTCAGAAATCTTAGCCTCATCAAGACCTTTGAGTAAATCTGGATCATCAGATACAATAGAAATCCTGTTTGACCTCTTTTCAGCAATCTGATAGCGAGATTTTTCCACAACCCAGTCAGGAACTTCGTTAAGTGTTTCCTGGCTTTCGTATTCGTAGGCAAACCTAGTAAGGGCATCGTCAACCCAATTTACAGAAACAGCACGAGCTCCTTTTTCATAAGCTGCCTTAGTCATAAGACGAGCAAGTTCAGGCGATTCCACAGGAGATGAAATTAAAACATCCTCCCCATTTTGCACATTAACACCAAACTCAACAGCAATCCTGGCAAAATTTTCTATTCTTTTTTGCATATTTCCTCCCTTATATAAATAGTTTTATATATTATACCTTTTATAAAAATTTCATATCATTCTTAAAATATAGATTTAATAATTCTTTCAAAACATCAATATCGAAGAAAGATAAATAATGGAGTATAATGAAGCAGTTATCATCAGCCCTTTTAGCATGGAAGGGAGGTGAGAGCATGCGAGAATTTTTGGAATTCATTTTGTCTATCGCAGCAAGTGTAGTTGGTTACTATGTTTGCAAATGGCTAGATAGCAAAATCAATGATGATAATTAGCATAAATAAAAAAGACGAGCAAAGCGGGCTCGTCTTTTTTTGGTTGAGACCATGCAATATCTCTGGAATTCATGGTTAATATTATTATACTTATTTAGGGTGGAATTTCAATAACATTATTTTTTTACTTATAATAGATAAGTTTTTTTACTTAAGACTAAAATCTTTATCTAAGCGAACAAAGTGATATAATAGTTAATAGTTAAAACGAATTAAAAATTATTTTTTATGAGAGGAGAAAAAATGAAAAAAAGATGTGATGTTGACCCTAAGGAAACTTGGGCCATCGAAGACCTTTACGCTTCTGATGAAGCTTTTTATGCTGATCTTGAAAAATTAGCTGGAATGGCTGATGCTTTTAAGGAAAAATATTCAGTTCTTAAGACTAGCGAGGATGTTTATAATTCTCTTGAGGCTTATTCTGATATAATTTCCCTTACAGACGGTCTTGGTACTTTTTCTGGAATTTCTAAGGAAACAGATGCCACAGACGATGCTATGGCAAAAAGAGATGCCAAATTTGGAAGCGAAGTTTCTAAGATTTTTGCAAAACTTTCTTTCTATGATTCTGCCCTTGTCAAAGTTGACGGCAAAATCTTGGATGAAGTTATAGAAAATCATCCAGACTACGCTTATTACCTAAAAAGAGTAAAGGAAACTGCCAAATATCTCTTAGATGAGAAAACAGAAGCAGCCCTTGCTGCCCTTGCCCCAACCTTTGATGCTCCATATACAAATTACAACGACATGAGATATGGGGATATGAAGTTTGAAAACATCGACCACAATGGCGAGGAGGTCGTCCTTAACCACAACACTTTCGAAGAATACCTCGAAGGCGAAACCGACACAGAATTAAGAAGAAGGGCCTTTGCTGATTATCACAAGGTTTTAGGAGCTTACCAAAACGCTGACGCTTCAGTTTATAACAACCTTATCCAAAACGAAAAGATAATGGCTGATCTTCGTGGCTATGAATCAGTATTTCACTATCTTCTAGCCCGCCAAGACGTGGACTTTGATGTTTACGAAAACCATATTGACATAATTATGGAAAAACTCGCTCCAATTATGAGAAAATATGCAACAATCATCAAAAACCACTACGGTCTAGACGAGATGACCTATGCAGATTTAAAACTTGCCATAGACCCAGAATATGAACCACAAGTTTCTATAGAAGAAGCGAGAGACTATATAGTTGACGGACTATCTCCACTCGGAGAAGAATATATCGGCTACATGAAAAAGGCCTTTGAAGATAGGTGGATAGATTATTCTCAAAATATCGGCAAGAGAACAGGTGCTTTCTGCTCATCTCCTTATCCATCCCACCCATTTATCATGACCACTTATAACAACTCAATGAGCCAAGTTATGACCCTTGCCCACGAACTAGGCCACGCCGGCCAAGGAATCCTTTCAAACGCCAACCAAAACGCCCTATCATGCGATATGTCCATGTATTTCGTCGAAGCTCCATCAACAGCCAACGAAATCACCATGGAAAGATATCTCCTTAAAAAGGCCAAAGATGACAGAGAAAAACTTTGGGTCCTATCAACCATGATTGGCAAGACCTACTACCATAACTTCGTAACCCACTACTTAGAAGCAGCCTTCCAAAGAGAAGTTTATAGACGTGTAGAAAAGGGCGAAAGCCTCTCAGCTGCAGATTTTAACGCTATTTTTAAAGAAAAACTAGAAAAATTCTGGGGCGATTCTGTAGTCTTAAATGAAGGAGCAGAACTCACATGGATGAGACAACCACACTACTACATGGGACTTTATTCCTTCACCTACCAAGCAGGCCTCACAATCGGTACAGCTATTTCAGAAAAAATAGTCCACGGCACTGAAGAAGACAGGAAACAATGGCTAGAAGTCCTAAAACTAGGCGGATCTATGGGACCAATAGACTTAGCCAAAGCCGCTGGTGTTGACATGACAACAACAAAACCAATAGAAGACGCAATCGACTTTATCGGACAAATCGTTTATGAAATTGATGGACTTTTGAAAAAACTAAATATGTATAAGTAAGAGAAAACCTCCCAAATTTGGGAGGTTTTTTATCCAAGATAGCCTATCTTTCGTTCACTTTTTTTCCAGTCATATAGGCAATATGAAAAGCCAACATCTTTGTATTTTTAAAGCTAGCCGCCATATTTTCATCTACTAATTCCATATTTGGGTAATATTTTTTGGCTAAGTTTATCATTGCTTCTCTGGCAAATTCTTGGTCTTCTATTTCTTCAACTAGGCCGTAGGCTACGACTGATGCTGTGTTTTTTGACCAGCCGTCTTCTGAAATCCCTTCTTCCAGGATGGCAGTAAAACAAGCCTTAGGATCTTTCTTTATGCAATCAATCTTGTAACCAGTCTTGGTGCCGTGAAAATAAAGGGCCTGGTTTTCCTCATCATAGACGTAATTTAAAGGCAAACCGTAAGGATAACCGTCATCTCCATGTAGAGAAAGGACTCCCCTTGCTGCCTTATGAAGGACTTCCCTTGTTCTTTCTGGACTCAATTCATTTTTTACTTTTCTAATTTTTCTAAACATCTAATCCTCCACAGAATATATTTACTAGAATTATACTTTAATTCTTAGTAAATAAGAGCAAATCCCAACAAAATACAACAATATCCATTTACATTTATTTTATTACAAAATTTATAAACACATAAATAAAACGAAATTTGCTATCATGATAAAGAGTTGATATATATAGAGAGAAATCTCTCAAAGACTTGTATTTAAGCCATTTTTGACTTGAAATATTTTTTAAAATTAAGTATGATAAACCTAACACAATGTGTTTTGTAGACAATGTTTTGTTAGATAAATTTAAAATCAAGATAAAACGAAGAAAGGGAAAATATGAACAAGAAACAAAACCTCCTTGCCATAGCCTTATCAGCTTCCTTTGTCCTAGCAGGGGCAAATGTGGCCGAAGCTAATGACCAAGTTAGTGCGCAAGTTCAAACTGAAGATGTTAATCTTCCGATAGCTGAGCAGAAAGATCAGATTAGTGTCGCTGAGGGTGAAAATGGAAGTTCTCCTACAAGCGAGGAAACAACAAATAAATCCAAAGATAACCCTACAACTGAGGCAGAAAATACTGAGTTAGATAATAAAAAAAGTGAAGAGGAAAAAACTCCTACCGCTTATAAAAGTAATGCAGAAGCTGATTTACCAAATCAAAACTCTGGAGCCGCTCCAGTAAATGCAGAAAATGAAAAAGAACAACCAGCAACACCTCAAACAGAGCAAACTGGTGGTAAAGAAATAGAAATTGGCGAAGAGATACAAGCGGGAGCTCAAAAAGCTCCAACAGAATCTACTGAGCCAAACTATACTGAAGAAGAAAAAAATATCAAAAACTATAGTGACAGCGAACGTTATAAGGAAACTGACCTTACACCAGGATCTACAATAGTCGAAAATGTTGTTACCGATAAGGGAGTAGCAAAAGACGGTTTCAAATTTGATACCTTAAACCCATCACCAACTTCCCCAAGCAAGACGGAATATGGTTATGTAATTTCTATCGATAAGAAAACCGGCCAAAGAACCTATACTAAAATTGTTGTAACAGATTCCGGCCTTGTTCCTGTAAAGGCAGGGGATAAGCCAATGATGGGAGAAGGAGAAAAACTTACTCCTGATTCTCCTGATGTTACTTACAAGCCAGATGAAGATGGTGATATATCAGGAAAAAGACAAAAATTATATAACTACGAAGCAAGTGAAGAAACCCTAAAGCATATCAACAGCAAGGACAATGACACCACTGTTATTGGTATGAAGGATAACTACACTAAAGATAATCCGCAAAAAAAGTATTTCGACGAAAGCTTCGCCATAACCTACAAGGTCAACCCATGGCCAAATGAAAATGACAAACTTCAATTAATGAAGCTAAATGGCGAATACAATGAAAAAGTATTTGTCAAGGGCCAAGACATCAATACCGGTGTTAAGGTAGACAATATTGACGCAAACGCCAAGGATCGACTGGTAGGTCAAGTCTATAACCCGATTACAGGTGCTGTTGTACCGGGAGCAAGGGCCTATATAGCTGATGATGGCAGCATCCATATCCAAATGCCGGAAGGTGCCCTTAAGAAAAATGCAGATGGTAAGTATGTAGTAAATGAAGATTCAATTTTTAACACAAAAGACTACAAAGGCATTCAAAACCTGGATGTTAAATTCTTTGCTAGACCAAGAACTGCTGGAGAATTTAAAACCATAGCTGAAACACCGGGCAAAAATGGTGAAACAGGTACCTATGTAGGGACAGGCGCAGGATCAGAAACCATCAACCACAAAGGAACTGATGTAACCATAGATAAGCAAGGCATCGACCGCTACGACCACTACAACTTAATCGGTAAGCTTAAGCTAAACCTTGATGACACACGCTACTATGATCAAGACTTTAAAGATCAAGAGGGTAATAAACTTGATGAACATACTTCTACAAGGGTGTTTCCCGGTGAAGACTTTAGTGTCGAGATAAAAGAACCGGCAGAAACTGGTGGAACTCAAAAAACTGGTGCAGAGATGGACGGCGCTTATAGTCGTGGAGAAGCATCAGGCAAACTAAAAGGAGAATTTCTTGATATAGCCAACAAACAAATAGCTGATGATTTAGGAGTTGATTATAAGGAATTTATCACAAGCGACGATTACGCAGACAAGCGTTGGACGGTTGTTGGTAAGTCTGACAATATTTCCAAGTTTACAATAAGAGCTCCAAAACAAGCCAAGGCCGGTGATTTCTTAGCCCTACCTGTTGAATACACTTACACAAATGGATCTACAGACACCCACTGGTTCCACTTTGTTGTCCAAGAAACAAACAACAATAGACCGGAATACCTGGCAGAGGTAGGACCACAAGGAAATACCTTAGTCAATAAGCCAATCATTACAAAAAGCGAAGAGGACTTAAAGAAAAACCAACCAGAGTCCTACGAGCTGATTGGTGATACCTTTAAGGATAACAAGGGCAATGTTTGGAAGGTATCTATTGACCAAACAACAGGTACTGTAACAGCAACTCTTCCGGCAAAGCTTCCTGATGGTAAGGAAATCAATGGTGGCGAAAAACTGACTGTTCCTGTTAAAGTAAAATATACTGACCAAACGACAGGGAAAGAAAAAACTGAAGAAATCAAAGCTCAATTTATTGCCACAAAGCAACACAAGACTTTAACCAATGAAACGACAACTTCGCCAATACCTTTTGAAACAGAAGTCGAATATGATGAAAGTCTGCCGGAAGGCTACTTCAAAGAAACACAAGCTGGTCAAAAGGGAGAACTAAAGATAACTTTCGTCCAAGATACCCTAAATGGCAAAAAAGGTATTTTCCAACAAGATGGAACTTTTAAAGAAGGCGAAAGCAAAATTGTAGTTGAAACGGTAAAAGAACCTACAAAAAGAATCATAAAAATTGGTACAAAGCCGGCTTCAACTAAAGTAGAAATCCCATTTGATACAGAATATGAAGTTGATAACAACCTAGAAGCAGGAAAAACCGAACTTGTAAATGATGGTGAAAAAGGCGAAGTGACCATTACCACAACAAGAAATGAAGACGGAACAATTACTGTAAATAAAAATGTTACTAAAGAGGCTAAGAATAAAAAGATCAAAATCGGTACCAAGACTCAAGGTCAAATCGTCGATACAGACAAGATTCCATTTGGATACAAGGTAGAATTCGACCCTGACTTCTACAAAAACTATCCGGATGCAACAGAAAACTACAAGATTGTTACACCCGGTAAAGAAGGAGAAAATACAAAGACTTGGACTATTGTCAATTCAGAAAAAGTTGGCGATCCAAAAATTGATAAAACTGAACCAGTAGACGCTGTAATTAAAGTTGGTCAAAAAGACTACACAGGAACTGTGACAAACACAGTGACTAAAGAAGTGCCATATAAAGTTATAATTAAAGAAAATCCAGAACTTGAAGCAGGCAAATCCAATGTTAAGCAAAAAGGCGTTGCAGGTTCTAAGACCTTTGAATATAGTGGAGAAATCTTTAATGGTGAGTTAAAAGAAGGTACACAATTTACAGAAAAAGAAGTAGCTGACAAATACGTTGCTCCACAAGAAGAAATTATAGAAATCGGTACAAAACCGGCAAATAACGAGAAGACCTATGAACGTGAAGTTGGTGTTGAAGTAGAATATGTTTACGACAATACAAAACCAAAAGGCTATCGTAACATTGAAGCTTTGGTACCGGGCAAGGTTATAACAAAAGTTGTTAATGAATATAATCCTGAAACAGGAAAAATTGAAACTACTGAAAAGATTGAAGTAATTCCAGGAAAGAGAAAGGTAACCTTTGGAACTAAAGACTTTACCGGAGAATATGAAGAAGTAGTTAAGAATATCGATCCTTATGAAACAGAAATAGTTTTTGATAATACTCTTAAAGCTGGAGAAAAAGTAATTGATCAACCTGGAGAAAATGGTGAAACAGTTACTAAAACCAAGAAACATTTAGTGAATGGAGTAGTTGAAAGTAGCGATGATCCGGTTTCTGAACAAACCAAAAAAGTTAAAAACCAAATTATAAGAGTAGGTACTATGACAGATGGTAAACACTCTTATACAGAAAAACTTCCGTATAAGTATGAAATCGAATACGATTCTAACTTAAAGGCTGGAGAATATGTCATTGATGTAGAAGGAAAAGAAGGCTCAAAAACAACTGAATGGACTATAAAAAATTCAGAAGTAGTTGAAGGTTCTGCAAGTGTAACTAATGAAGAAAAGCCCGTTAATGCAAAAATAAGAGTTGGAAAGAAAGACTTTACAGGAAATGTTAGCCACGAAGTGACAGAGGAAATTCCTTATGATGTAAAAATCGTTGAAGATCCAACTATGATAGCCGGCACAAGCGAAGTAGTTACAAAAGGAAAAACCGGATCCAAGACAACAAAATACACTCAAGCAGTTAAAAACGGCGAAGCTGATGGTAAGCTTCAATCTGAAGTAACATCAACAACAGATCCTACTCAACAAGTAATTAAAGTTGGTACAAAACCGGCTGAAAATAATAAAGACTATAACAAAGATGTTAATGTTAAAGTTGAATATGTTTACGACAAAAATTTAGACAAGGGTGTAGTCAAGGTTGGCGAACTAACTAAGGGCAAGGTAGAAATAAAGACTGTCAACAAATACGATCCAAAGACAGGGGAAGTGACAACTACTGAAGAAGAAAAAGTCACAGAAGCTACCCAAAAGATTATTGTAGGTACCAAAGACTTTACAGGAACTTACAAGTATGAAAAAACTTGTCCACTACCATTTGAAGTAGAAATTAAAGAAGATCCAAATCTTGCTAAAGGTGAAAAAATTGTAGACCAAAAAGGCGAAGCCGGATCTAAGACAACTTATTATGAACAAAATATTAAGAACGGTCAACCAGATGGAGATCCAAAGCAACTAAATGAAAAAATAAACTCTCAACCTAAAAACCATATTGTCCGTATAGGTACCAAAGTTGCGGAAAGCTCAACAGTAAAAACCGTAGATAGAGAAATACCTTTTGAAACTAAATATATCTATGACGATACTATGGATGCAGGAAAAGAAGTTGTAGAAAGAGAAGGCAAAGTTGGTAAGGAAAAAGTAACTATTACTACAAAAATTACTGACGGAACAGGAGAAACTTCTGAATCAACTGAAACTATCACTGAAAAAGAAGATAGAAAAGTTAGAATTGGTGTTAAACCTGTTGAAAAAGTTGAAGAGATTCCACAAGATACAACCTACACCCACAATCCAAATCTTGAAGCAGGTACAACCAGATTAATTAAGGAAGGTACTCCAGGAAAAGTTACTATTACAACTACCTTCAACAAGGAAACTGGAAAACTTGAAACAAAGGTAACTAGAACTGAACCAACCAATGCAGTCTATGAATATGGTTCTAAGACTGAAGGAAAAGTAACTGTTGAAACTGACATTCCTTATGAAGTTGAATTTGTTCCGGATGATACAATGGCAGCTGGTGAAACAAAAGTAATACAAGATGGTAAACTTGGTAAAAAGAAAACAACAATTACTATTGAAAATAGTAAGGAAGTTGGTGAAAGAAAGGACGAAATATCAGAACAACCTGTTAAGAAGATTATTAAGTATGGTACTCTTTGCAAACTTCCAACTCCAACTCCAAAGCCAGGAGATAATGACAATCCAAGTAATCCAACTGATCCAACAAATCCAGGCGGAAATGAAAATCCGACAGACCCAACTGACCCAACAAATCCAGGAAGAACAGGAGAAGATAAACCAAACGGACCAATAAATCCAGCTAATCCTGAAGAACCAGGTAAGCCAAGCGAGCCAGGTAGGCCAGGAAAACCAGGTGAAACACCTGAGAAACCACTTGAACCAGGAAAACCAGGTGAGACTCCGGCTGAGCCAGGAAAAACACCAGACAAGGAAACTCCGAAGACACCAGAAGGTCCAATAGAAAATCCTAGTGAGGATGGAAAAGTTAGAGAAGAGAACAAAGAAAATGTCTCTGATGAGATGTCTAAGAAAACAAAAGAACAAGCAGTTTTAGGAAATGCCAAATCAACCAATCCAAAGACCGGTATAGGATCAGTTGCCCCAATACTAACAAGTATGGGCATTTCTATAGCGGGACTTCTTGCAACAAAGAAAAAGAAAAAAGAAGATGAATAAAATCTGATTTAATAGATAAAAGAGAGAGCAAAAATGCTCTCTTTTTTTATCTAAGATTAACTTGATTTTTGTTTTTATATTAAAAATAAAATGATAGCTTATTCCAAATAAAAAAACCAAGCTTTTTACCTAAGATTTTAAAAATCTTAAATACAAAAAACTTGGTTTTATATCAAAATAATATTCTAGAAGTTATTTACCCACAAGGTTTACCAACAAATCAAAAAGTGATTTGATTGCTTTTTCGTGGGTCCTCTCATAACCGTGGCTTGCTGCGACCCCGCATCCCACTAGGGCGTGTCTGTAGTCGTAGTCGCTTGATACTGCGGCTGAGGCGTCTGATCCGTAGAATGGGTAGATATCGAGTCCGTAGTCTAGGTTAAGGTCCTTGGCTATGGCAACTAGGTCGTTTGTTAAGTCGTAGTTGTATGGGCCAGATGAGTCTTTGGCGCAGATTGATAATTTTAGTTCATCGCAAGTAAGATCATCGTGAACTACTCCCATGTCTACTGCTACCATATCTCTTATGCCTGCTGGATGGCCGGATGCAGCCCCATGGCCTACTTCTTCGTAGATTGTAAACATCATATAAAGTGGACGATTTATCTTTATATTTTTATCCTTGATCTTCTTGGCTAGTGCAAGAAGGACTCCTGCGGATGCCTTATCATCAAGGTGGCGACTTTTGACAAAGCCGTTGTCTATCCTAAATCTTGGGTCAAGGGAAATAAAATCGCCGTTTCCTATGCCAAGCTTTTCGGTTTCTTCTTTTGAATGGGTTATAGCGTCGATTACGACTTCCATGGTTGTATCATCACGTTTGGCTTCTCTTGGGTCAGATGATCCGTGAACAGCCGGGTTATTTAGCCTAACCACACCTGTATATTCTTTGCCATCTCTGGTGTGGATTTTGACATTTTCAAATTCTACAAAATTTAGTGGGAAACCACCGAGTGTGGTAACCCTGAGGGCTCCGTTGGCCTTAATTGACCTTACCATAAGACCCAAGGTATCAATGTGGGCAGAAAGCAAGAGACCATTATCGCCCTCCATTTCGTTAATTGGGACAATAACATTGCCCTTGTTATTTTGGTATGGTGCATAGCCTAATTTTCTAAATTCATCCATCAAATATTTTTCAGCAAGCTTAGTAAAACCTGTTGGTGATGGGGTATTTACAAGATTTTCTATATATTTAGTAATTGTAGAGATTTCCATTTTTTTCTCCTCCTCTTATAGTATAATATCAATAATCATATTATATGGTAAGTAGAAAATTAATAAAGGAAGATAAAATGAAAAGATATATTTTTAAGGAAAAATTCTTTAAAATCACAGATAAGTATTGGATAAAGGACGAAGATGGAAGAGATTGTTTTTATCTCGACCAAGATTTCACCTTTATGGGCTACAGGGCAGCGGTCTATGGACCTGATAGACAAAGGCTTTTTAGAATCGAAAAGAAAATCCTATCTCTTTTGCCAAAGTTTTTTGTAAACTTTGAAGACGGGTCAGAAATGGTTATAAATCAGAGATTTACCCTGCTTAGAAAGTCTATTGATGTGGACACCGATTTTGGGACAATAAATCTTAAGGGATCCATTTGGGACTATAATTTTCTAATAAGTCTTGATGGGCAAAAGATTGGTGAGGTTAACAGGAAATTTCTTTCACTTACCGACCAATACGCCCTTACAGTTTATGACGAGGACTACACCCTAGCCATGATAGCCCTCGTAATTTGCCTAAATAAAATCCAAGACGACGAGGAAGGCGCCGCAGCTGCGACTGCCTCAGGAGGAGGACAATAAGATGCCACAATTAATTTTCATCCTATCTGCCATATTTGCCTTGGCTGGACTTTATAACATGTACTTGTTCGGGCAAATCAAAGAAAAAGTAAAATTCACTACAACAGACCTGGCAGTTCTAGGTATGATGGTGGTCATGTTTATCATTTACCATTGGGTATTTAGACCTTACCTAATAAACTCGATCTCCATATCCCTTGCCATGATATTTTGGAACTACACAGGGACCATATCCAGGGGCTTTAGCGATGGATATGTATTTACCAACAAGCTAAACCCCTTCATAAACAAAAAAGTGCCCCTAGACGAAATAAGGTCAGTCACCCTATCAAGGGCCAACAAAAATCTCCTCTTGATGGTCTACCTAAAAACCGCCAACAGCCAAGATAACATGAGCTTCGCCTTCGCTAAAGAAAAAGAACTTGTAAAGATGCTTAAAAACCAGAAGGTGAATGTGATAAATTAAGGGAAATATTGAAAAAATAGACTTAGTGGGTATATTAATAGTAACCATGATAGTCGTAATAAAAGCATGGTCTTAACCAAAAAAGACGAGCCTACCCGCTCGTCTTTTTTAAAGGCTAATTATCATCATCCAAAATTCTGTCTAGCCATTTGCAAATGTAGTAACCAACTACATTTGCTGTGACAGTGGCAATGATAGTCATAATAAATTGCATGATCTCACCTCCTCCCACCCTGTGGGCCGATGATAACATTATTATTATACTATTTTATTTATAAGTAAGTGGTTTTATCTTTAAATGAAAAATTAGAACGATTAGTATATTGATAGTAATATTATATTCGTAATAAAAGCATGGAATAACCAAAAAAAGACGAGCCTAACCACTCGTCTTTTTAGTGTAAAATATTTAAAATTTATCACCTAGCCATTGTAAGCTTCTTCATCTACAAACAAATACACATTTGGGTGTAAATTTAAAAGTCCACAAGGGAGGTCGGTTGTGATTTTTTCGTCGTTTAAAAGTCTTTTTACTGCCTCATGTTTATTTTTGCCGTTGGCTAGGACTATTATTGTTTTTGCGTCGAAAATTTCTGCAAGTCCCATTGATAGGGCGTATTTTGGCACGTCTTCTTCATTTTCGAAAAATCTTGAGTTGGCTTCTATGGTTGATTGGTCTAGTTCAACGATAGATGCGTATTTATTAAGCTTTTCTGCTGGTTCATTGAAAGCTATGTGGCCGTTTACTCCAAGACCCAAGATTTGGATGTCTCTTTGGCCAAATTCTTCTAGTTCTTTTCTGTATTTTTCGGCGTATTTTTCGTCTGCTTCTGATGCAGATGGTAGGTGGATGTTTTCCTTCTTGATAGCTACGTGGTCAAAGAGGTTTTTGTGCATGAAATATGAATAAGATTGGTCGTTTGATGGATCTATGCCTACGTATTCATCCAAATTCACACTTTTTGCATATTTAAAAGAAATTTCCCCATCTTTTTGAGCAGCAATAAGGTTTTTATATAGACCTATTGGGCTTGAACCTGTTGCAAAACCAAACTTTATTTGTGGTTTTTCCATCATGTAATTTATTACAAACTCACTGGCTTTTTTGCTCATATCTTCATAATCTTTGCATACTATTACTTTCATTTAATTCTCCTTTAATGGTAATAAAAATTTTATAGGTAAAATTTTTATGGTTCTCACAATATATCGAACACGAAGTGTGAAGATAGATTGATGAGAAACCTTATGTAATTTTTTAGGACCGATGCGAGGAATACGAGCATCGATTCTAAAAACATTACGTTCATTACTACTAATATACTAGTACCCTATATTATGATTTTACCATAATAGGCAAAATAAAAAACCCGACCTAGGCCGGGTTTTGTGTTTGTTTTAATAATTGAATGCTGCTACTTCAAACCATTCTTGTGGGTGGTGGCATGCTGGGCAGATCTTTGGAGCTTTTTTGCCTTCATATAAGAAACCACAGTTTCCACATTTCCAGATTACTGATTCTTCTTTTTCGAATACTGTGCCGTTTTCTACGTTATCGTGTAGTTTTTGATACCTATCTCTATGTGCACCTTCAGCCTTAGCGATGTTTCTGAATGCTCTAGCGATTTCGTCAAAGCCTTCTTCTTCTGCTACGTCTGCAAATGCTGGATACATATCTTCACATTCTTCGTTTTCACCATCGATAGCGCCTTGAAGGTTTGTTAATGTGTCATGCCAAATTACTGGCCAAGCTGTATAACCTTCTGTAAGTTCGATTGTTTCAAGTTTGAATTCTTCTCTTAGGAATTTATAGAATCTTGCTGCGTGCTCTCTTTCGTTTCTAGCTGTTTCTCTGAAAATTTCAGCGATTTGTCTATAACCTTCTTTTTCTGCAGTTTTTGCAGCATATGTATATCTCATGTTTGCTTGTGATTCACCAACAAAAGATGTGATTAAGTTTTGTGCTGTTTTTGTTCCCTTTAGTTCTGCCATAATAATCTCCTTTATAATATTATTTCATTTCCTGATATTCATACTATATTGTTAATTATTCGTTTTGTCAAGAATGATTCTAATCTTTTAATGAATCTAAACTTGATATGTATAATCATTATCATTATATCTTTGCAACCGTTTTAAATATTTGATTTTAGCTGTTTATTAAAACCTAATTCTTCTAAATATTTTATGGATTTTGAGTGTTTGCCTATTAGTCTAGAGAAGTGATAATAATTATCAATTTGTATAATATCCAAAATTATTGATTATTTTAAAATATCAACTTGAATGGTTTTTCTCTATCGTGGCAAATTGAGGTATAATTAGGAGTAACAAAAGGAGGCTATATGAAATTAGATTTTAGCAATGTTAATTTAGATAATATAGGAAAATACGAAGAAAGGGCCCTTGCCGCTTTTGACACTCTTATGAACAAAGACGGCGAAGGAAACGACTTTCTAGGCTGGATTGATAGGCCAGTTGACTACGACAAAGACGAGTTTGAAAGAATTAAGAAAGCTGCAGCAAGGATTCGTGAAAATTCTGACGTCCTTGTTTCAATTGGTATAGGTGGATCTTACCTTGGTATCAAGGCTGTAGATGTGGCTTGTGATTCTTATTTCAATTCAAAAAGAAAAACAGAAATCATCTATGCAGGCAACCAAATTTCTGGAGAATACCTTGCAGACCTCTTAGACTACCTAAAAGATAAGGATTATTCCCTAAATGTAATCTCAAAATCAGGTACAACAACAGAGCCTGCCATCGCTTTTAGGATCCTTAGAGAAGCCATAGAAGAAAAATATGGTAAAGAAGAAGCAAAAGGAAGGATTTTTGCCACAACAGATAAGGCCAAGGGAGCTTTGAAGCAACTTGCTGATACAGAAGGTTTTGAAAGCTTTGTAGTGCCAGATGACATCGGCGGCAGATTTTCTGTAATATCTGCAGTAGGTCTTTTACCACTTGCAGTAGCAGGCGTTGATATAGACGAATTTATGGCAGGTTTTGCTGATGGTAGAGAAAAATATACAAATAAATCTATGGAAAATGACGCCATCAAATATGCCGCAGTAAGAAATATGCTACATGAAAATGGAAAAGATATTGAAATCTTACTAAACTACGAACCAAAACTCGCCTATGTGGCAGAATGGTGGAAGCAACTTTACGGAGAAAGCGAAGGCAAGGACGGCAAGGGAATCTTCCCAGCAAGCGTGTCAAACACAACAGACCTTCACTCTATGGGCCAAATGATCCAAGATGGTAAGAGAAATATCTTTGAAACAGTAATCGAAGTTGAAAATCCAAACAGAGACATCACAATCAAAGAAGACGCCGAAAACCTTGACGGTCTAAACTTCCTAGCAGGCAAAAATATGTCCTACGTCAACAAACAAGCTATGGAAGGCACAACAATGGCCCACGTAGAAGGCGGAGTTCCAAACATCAGAATAAAACTAGAAAAAATCAACGAAAGAAAACTAGCAGAACTCTTCTATTTCTTTGAAATAGCAGTAGGAGTATCAGGCTACATGCTAGGGGTAAACCCATTCAACCAACCAGGAGTAGAAGCCTACAAGACAGCAATGTTTAAACTACTAGGAAAACCTGGATATTAATGGTAGCAAAAAAATCGTAAGCGATTTTTTTGCGGTTCTCACAATATATCGAACACGAAGTGTGAAGATAGATTGATGAGAAACCTTATGCAGGGAACAAAAATTTATGCGACGAAAAGGAGCATCTATTTTTGTGAGTCGCTAGATAGAAATTTTCATCAATACAAAAAGACCTCAAGTGAGGTCTTTTTAATTTATCTTCTTTTCAACAGCTTTTATAAAGGTCTCTTGAATTTACGATCAGACCTAGTTTATAGTTGGCCTGGGAAAACTCTTCGAATCTTTTTGTCCCTAAGCCATACGATCCCTCGTCAGTCGCTTCGCTCTTTCTGTCGGGATGGCGCTATGAGCTTGGGACAATCTTAGTAAAAGTAATTATTTTATAAACAAATATCCACAGCTAGGCTATTTTCTTATTTATTAATCCTAATCACTTTAAAATTAGAATTCTTCATAAATATCTCATCATGGCTTATAACTATGACTAGTTTTCCCTTCCTATTAAGGTCACAAATTAGGTCCAAGACCTTGCCCTTAACTTCTCTATCTAAGAAGTTTGTTGGCTCATCAAATATATATAAGGACTTGTCGGTTTTTATGGCGTGTTTTAATTGGGAGAGTTTCCTCTAGCCTGAAGATCCCTTTATCTTATCTTTTAGGGCACCGTATTCGCTTATGGTTGGGTTGGCTGGAACATAAACCAAATCATCAAATAAAAGACCCGAATTTTTATCAAGGACCTTGCCGTTGATTAAAATCTCTCCGTCATATCTTGTTGTAAGATTCATAATTGCTTCAATGAGGGTGGTTTTCCCTATCCCGTTATCCCCTACAATGAGGTTGATTTTTCCCTTTTCAAAGTTTTGGCTAAAGGCTTGGTGAAGCCTTTCTCCCTTGCTTCCAAGGCTTATGTAATCTCTTATTTCTAAGGATTTTATCTTAGACTTATCAAAGCTTACAGGGGTCATATTTATAAATTCATAGAAATAGTCCATAGCAGGTTTGCCAGATACATATTCTCTTCTGGTATTGAAGGTGTCAAGCATAGGATCCCAAAGGGAGCTGATGTAGATTGACACAGCGGCATAAGATCCTGGGGGCATCTTGCCTTTTATAATAAGGATAATGGAAATAATTGTGGTAAGGGTGATGGCCATGTTTAGGGTTCCGTAGACAAAGATATTATAAATCACGCTTTCGTAACGTACTTTTTTAATGAGATTAGTAAAAAATCCTTTAAAAGAGTCTTTAATTGGTGGAAGCTGTTTATCTTCTAAAAACATCTCTTCCTTGCTTAGGTTGTTGGAATCTAAGAGATAACCCTTCATATTTTTCATATCGTCCAAATGGTTTGAGGAATAATCTGAAATCTTCTCCTCGCTCTTATATGAAACCACAGCTGCTATTGGCGCAATAATTAAAAATGAAATCAAAAGAAACTTCAAAGTAGAAAAACCATACACAAAAATAACAACAGACACAACAGAATTTAAGTATTTAGAAAAAGATAAAACAGGAACATACCAAATAAAGAAACTCTATCTAAACCCATATCTAGATATGTACAACAGTGAAATACTAAGCTATGAAATATCAAAACAACCAACAATAGAACCAATCCTAAAAGCTTTAGATAAAGCCATAAAAACAACTAACAAAAGTAAAGAAGAAAGAATATTCCACTCAGATCAAGGCTGGGCATATCAAACAAAGAAATATACATCAAGACTTGAAACAAACGGCATCACCCAATCTATGTCCAGAAAAGGCAACTGCTTAGACAACTCGCCAATGGAAAACTTCTTTGGAATATTAAAACAAGAAATATATTACGGAAGAAAATTCTATTCATACGAACACTTAAAACAGACAATAGAAGATTTCATAAAATATTACAACGAAGAAAGAATAAAAGAAAAATTAGGATACTTATCACCAATAGAATACAGAAAGAAGAATGCAGCATAAAAATTTCCTACCCCTAGGGGTAGGAAAGAACAAAGAAATACCAGAGCTAGTTTAGTTCTAACTCTGGTATTAGGTCCAACTTTGTGGGGTCACCTTATTTTGCGAGATCTCTTTGTTTTATTTTTCTGATTAAAATTATAATAAAAATTGCTAGAACTATGGTGGTTACTATACTTCCCTCTACTCCAAAGCCTCCTCCTGAGATTAGGTCGGGCCCCTTTAGGCTTGTGGTAAAGTAAGTGACTCCTACTGACTTGTTGCCGGAAACTGTGATGCCGTAGATGTTGGCCATGGTCATATTCCAGAAGGAATGGGCGGCTCCTACTATATAGATTGAATCACTTAGGTAAAATATTTGTGAAAATATCAGTCCTAGTAAAAATATATTTGCAAAGGCCATTGGACTAAAACCTGCATTTCCCAAGTGGAAGATGGCAAAAATTAGAGAGTTGGCTACCATCGCCAGGCTGATTTTGCCCTTTGCTGCCATTTGGTTCATTAAAATTGCTCTTAGTAAAAATTCCTCCTCAAATCCTTGGATTAGCCAAGCTGGGATGAAGAGCAAAAAGAGTTTTGTGTCAAAACCTGCTGGATTTTTGCTAATTTCTGCAAGACCTGTTAGCTTTAGGATTAGGACTATTAAAGTTAAAAGGCCAACGCCTAGCAAAATCCCCTTACCATAATTTGAAATTTTTTTATCATCAACAAGGCCCAAAGAAAGATTTGATCTCTTTAGGATTTTCCTTGCAAAGATGTAGGCTAAAATTAGGGTTAGGGCTGTGGAATAAATTATCAAAAGGAAAAATAGGTCCCTTTGATAAAGAAAAGTGAAAAAATCATCCAAGGCCTCGATTTTTCGGCCAAGACCCATGATTTGCCCGAGACAGTATTGGGGAATTATTACCAGAAGTGAAAGGATGACGGTAATAATGACCGGATTTAGGTCTCGGGTGGTCTTCGCTGTCTCTTTTATCGACTTATTTCTTATCATTTGACTAAATCCAAGGCACCGCCGATTATGGCGTTGATAAAGTCTCTTGACTCAAAAATTTCATAACCAAAGAGCTTTTTCTTTAGGAAAATTTTCGCATCCATACTCTTAACTTCAGCATCGTCCTTGGAAAGCTCCTTCATATAAGCTTCGTGTTGGTTTTCCGCTTCAAGATGGGCAACCTTGTCAAAACAAGTGACATAATTAACATTTGAAATCTTTAGGGTGACTTCCACTCCTCCGTCTATATCAAGCTTGTTTAAGACCTTAATATCAAGGTTTTTGAAATTATTTCTGACAAATTCGTCCTGTTTTTCAAGATCATCCGAATATGACTTTTTAAGGACGTCAAAAATCACATCCAGCCTATCCATGTTTTCTTCCATGAAGGCTGTATCATCGGTTTTAATCGCTTTTTCAATCCTATCCACAGTCCTATTTACACTGTGAGATAGGCTTCTTGCCCCAAAAAATACCGCGGCAACAAGGAGGATAAAGATTAAAATATAGGGACCAAAGGTCTTTCTCTTGCGCCTTTTTTCCCTAGCACGCCTTTTCCTCTCACGGGTTTTTGGATTTTTATATTCTTTTTCTTCACTTCTTTTTTGTCTAGCCATAATTATATCCTTTTAAATTATTATACCATTTCTCTAATTTTATGATATGATAAATATATGAAGTATGTAAAAAATAATTTTGCCAACGGCCTTGCACTCTTGGCCCTAATCTGCCTAATCTTTAAGGCTTTTATAGGACAAGGTCTATCAATTAATGAAAATTTAATAGAAAGGACACTCACATCCTACATCATAGCCTACCTAGCCTTTAAAATTTCCTATATGGAAACAAAAAAGGTCGGCCTAATCTTTGTTCCCCTCATCTTTCACAGCCTAGTCATGGCTCTTGTTATAAGGGGCGGGTTTTCGCAGAAAATTCCTAGCGATATGGTCCAAATAATAACCACGCTTTATAAATTACTGGTCATGGTTGGGGTCTTTTTTGCCATTGAATTGTTCTTTAATAAACTCTTGGGAAGCCTTGCAACATCAATTTTAGGTGGGATTTCGCTTATAATTTTTATCGCCATTTCCTTTAGCAAGAAGCTAGCCATTCTCGAAGCTTTTGAGGATTTTTTCCTCTATTTTTCCTTCTATGTAATGGCAATTAGGGTGAGGTCTGCATCAAGCTTAAACCCTCTCCTCCTAGTCCTTGGCCTAATCTTGGTGGCAGGCGAAATGTATATCAAGGAAAAATATATAAAAATCGACTACGGATTTTTGTTTAGTATCTTCCCACTATCCTACCTGGCCCTTAAAACTGTAAGTCGCGAGTCGGCCTTTGACCTTATTGACCACTTGATTTTTGCCCTAATCTATATCTATCCGGCCCTTTTTGTGATTATCAAAGCGAGCCTTGATATAGAAATCTTGGCCATTTCAATAATTGCAATACTCGCTTCTTATATTCTTGGCCAAGGCATTTTCAAAATCAAAAACAAATATCTTTCCTATTTGCTTTTAGGAATCAACTAGAAACGCAGACACTTGGCCTGCGTTTTTTAAATTATTTCCTTAAGAAACATTGCTATAGCAACAACAGCTATAGTTTTAATAATAGATAGGGTTTTATCCATTCCGTATTTTTTCACTAAGAATTTTGACAAAAATTCCATAATAATTGTAACTATCAAAGTAATAATAAAAATTTTTAGGTATCTCATTTTCTCCTCCTTATTTGATTTCCCAAGCTACAGTCACTTCACTTCTTAGCCTTGACCATGGGATATTTTCTTGGGTAGTTTTTTTCATATTAATGGGGTCATTTATCAGAAAAGACCCATTTTTATAGGAATCCACGACCATGTAGTGGCCAGCATTTATAAAAGTTCCAGGACCTACTCTAATAACTATAGGATTGTCCTTAAGGGCCTGGATGAAGGCTTCTTTGTGGATTGGAATGTCGTAAGATTTTAGGCCGTAAGCCTCAACACCTTCTATAAAATATTGCCAGTCAGTCCCATCCCAAGATGAGTAGTCCCTGGCAACATCCATGGTGTTTGTTGGGTAGATGTCGTTTGTATTTAGCTTGCGATTTAGGACCATGGCCATGACTGTTGGCCCACAGCCCAGATTTGCCATAGTGCCTACAGAATAAGATTTGCCTGCCCAACGCTTGTCGGTTTGGCTAAAATATGGGGTTTTTCTCATGAGATTTTGAGAAAATCCCGGCTTAAATTCTCCACCTGTCCCCCTTGATAAGTAGGCATGGTTGACCTTGTACCTATAAATAGCCTCGCCCTTTTCATTTATCCAATACATTTTGTGGTCAAAAACCTTGTTGACATTGCGGAGTAAGTTGAGACTTCTTTCGTGAAAGGCATATTTCTTGCCATCTATTGTGACAAGGCCTTCAGCAGGCTTGCCATCTTCAAAATAATACTTGTCGCCAAGCCAGCCTTTAGGATATGATCCGTCAGTCTTAGTCGCTTCACCGTAATTATTAAAATAGAAGTTCATTCCATCAAAAACCCTATTTTGTTTCCTGAAAATTGACCCATCTTCATCAAAGCCGTAAGTAATGTTGTCAATGGTCTTAAGTCCCTTAGCATAGCCCTTTTCTGGATCGTAATATCCTAGCTTGCCCTTGTAATAATCCCATCCGATGTAGTGGGCTTCCCCATCGGCATCTACAAAGATATTTTCATTTTCAATCTTTTTATTTTTAACCATCTGACCAGTTTTTTTGTCAAAATACCTACGGATCTCGCCTGTATCTATTAATCCCTTGGCCAGACTCCCATCTTCCTTGTAATGATAGGAGTCAGTTAAAAGACCTCCATTTGGGCTTTCACTTTCATTTTTATTTGGTTTTTTGTCTTCAAGTTTTTTTGCATTTTTATTTTTATGATTAAGGTCTGGATATTTTTCAAAAATAACGTCGAGACTTGTTGTATCGTAGTAAACTACCTCTTCTGCAGCAAGGGCAGAATTGATACTTAAGACAGCAGAAAATACCAGACTTAATATGAATAAATTCTTTTTCATCTAAGCTCCTAGGCTTTTCTTTTAATTATATCAAAGATTGGCTATTTTTGGCAAAAGAAAATCCCGACAAAGTCGGGATCAACAGAATATTTATAGGGAAAGTATTTTCTTATTTATTTGAAGACTCTTTTGCTTTTTCAATATTTGCCTTTAATTTGGCTATTTGGTCTTCACTTGTGATTGCTCCTACCACATCTTCGCCGACGATGTTGCCGTTTTTGTCAACTACGATTGTTGTTGGATAAGCAAATACGTGGTCTAGGTATTTCTTGATTTCGCCTTCGTTTTTAACGCCTAGGGCTTGGTAGGTTGGTTTGTTTTCGTCAATTATTCTCTTGAAGGCATCCATGGTTGACTGGTCATACTCAGCGTCTGTGCAAAGAGTAAGGAAGTTTACCTTTTCGTCCTTCTTTAGGTCGTCTGCAACCTTGTTGAGCTCTGGCATCTCTTGGATGCAAGCAGAACAGCCTGTAAACCATAGGTTGATAACTGTTGCGTCATAGTTTTTGAAATCTTCGTTGGTAAATTTCTTGCCATCTTGGTCTTTGGCTTCAAAATTGCCTAAAGTGGTTGGTTTTTCGCCTTCCACTTGAGGTTCTTCAATTGGGGTTGTTGTATCATTTGTAATTTTAGCGCCTTCTGGAAGATCTTCCTTGCTAATAGCTTCTTGTTTTACTTCTTCTGGTTTTGCTTCTTCTTTTTTTCCACATGCTACTAAAGAGCCTGCTAACATTAATGCTAAGATAATTTTGCTTTTATTTTTCATTTTTTTCTCCTTTTTTCTTATAAATTCACTGGTGATGGCCTTGGTTGGACAAGCTTCCACACAATCTCCACACCTGATACATTCTAAATGTGAGGTGTTTTTTCTAATATCAACATCCATCTTACATACCCTTGCGCACTTGCCGCAGTTGATACACTTGTCTTCGCTCAACTTTAATTGATAGAGGGAAAATTTATTAAAGAGCGAATAAAAGGCACCTAGCGGACAAATCCACTTGCAAAATGGTCTGAAAAATCCAATGGAAAGGATGATTGTTATGACCAAAATTACAAATTTAAACCTAAAGAGAGGACCAAGGGCCGCTCTTAGGGAAAGATTTCTCGCCGCAAGAGGTAGGGCTGCTTCCATAATGCCCTGAGGGCAAATGTACTTGCAAAAGAATGGAGGCACAACTTCGTACTGGCCTTTTAAGGCAAAGCCCACTCCAACAAGGAGGCCAGTTAAAATTATGTATTTTATACTCCTTAGGGCCTTTAACTTTTTGGTTGAAAATTTCTTTGTTGGGATTTTATGGAGTAAGTCCTGGAAAAACCCAAAGGGACATAAAAATCCACAGATGAGTCTACCAAAGATGACCCCAAAAAACATCATAAGGCCGATTACATAATAGGAAAACTTATATTTTTTTGATCCTATGACAGCTTGGAGACTTCCAATCGGGCAAGAACCAGCCGCTCCCGGACAGGAATAGCAATTTAATCCAGGTAGGCAGGCTTTTTTGCCAGGTCCCTGGTAGATTTTGCCTTTTAAGAAATTATCCAAGTGGAAGTTGTGAGCCAGGGTGGATAAGGCTTGGATTATTAGTTTTTTGTAATTTTTTACCTTATCCAATGCCTATACACTCCAAACACAGATTGATTGCCTTCATAAAAACCGTATCCACTTCTTTTCTATAGACCCCAAAGCCAATGAAGGCAAGGCTTAGGGCAAGAAGTCCAATTGTAATTTTTCTTTCTTTCATCTTAACCACCTTTTTCATATTTTATATTCTATCAAAGCCTGTGTTAAATTCTCATAAAGACTTGGGAATAATTATAGTGAAAATTGAACCAACTGGCTCGTTGTCTGAAATTTCAATCTTTGCCCTAATCATATCGGCTATTGTTTTTGACAAGGAAAGACCTATTCCATAGCCTTCTTGCCCCCTAGATGAGTCAATTTGATAGAAAAGATCAAAGATTCTTTCCTTATCAGAATCAGAAATTCCAAGACCGGTGTCTGCAACTTTTATTTTTACAAATTTAGAATCTTCCACAGCAGAAATTTCCACCTTCCCGCCTTGCCTGTTGTATTTAATAGCATTTTCAACTATATTAAAGACCAATCTCTGGAGGAGGCCATCGTCTGTGATAAGATTTATATCAGTTTTTTCCGTAATAAGTTCGATATTTTTAAGGTCTGCCTTATCTTCTAGGTCAAGAATTATTTCATCTATCAATATATCAAGATTTACTTCGTCGAGTTTGAGGTCAGATTTTTTCCTCAAAGATAAAATCGCATCGACAAGACCATTTAGCTTGCCAACATTGCTATCAAGGACTCTAAGCATTTTGAGGGCGTCTTCGTCCTTTGTCTTTTGCCTATAAAGATCAATCTGACTTTGCATAACGGCTATAGGAGTCCTAAGCTCATGGGCCACATTTGATGAGAAATCCTTCTGCCTCTTGTAATCAGCGTAGATTTTTTTAAGCATCTTGTTGAAAGCCTCTGAAAGCTCGACAATTTCACTTGAAGTATTATCCAAAATCACCAAATTTTCAAAACTTTCCGGCTTATCTATGTCAACCTCGGTTAGCTTTTTCTGGAGCTTTTTGAGGGGTGCAAGAATTTTCTTTATTATAAAGGCAAAGGAAAGAGATCCCAGGATAATCACAGTTGACATCACAAAAATTAAGTAGATTGTAAAGTCACTTGCCGATTGGACCTTGGTTGTATCTACAAAAAGGACCATGGACCTGTCCATATTACCCATATTTGCGTTCATTTCCTCTATAACACCGTCAATTACCATGGCCTGCTTGCGGTTGATAAGGTACATGCTGACAAGGAGCATGATTATAAAAAGCACCACAACAGCCGAAATTAGTTTGAAAACTACAGAATCATAGACTTTCTGTTTCATGAATCCTATATCCTTTGCCAATTACATTTTCGATTAGGTTTTTGCCGCAGGCAGCCCTTAGCTTTTTCCTAAGCGAAGACATGTGGACCCTCACCGTATTTGAAAAACCATCCGCATTTGAATCCCAAACGTGTTCGATAAGCTCTTCTGCCGAAATAAAACGCTCAGAATTTAAAAACAAGTATTCCAAAATCCCAGTTTCCTTGACTGTAAGGGGAATAACTTCTCCATTAAAAGACGCTTGCCTCTTGATTGTATCAAAGGAGAGGCCGGAAATATCTATAACTGTGGCTTGGTGGATTTTTTTGCCTCTCAAATGTGAACGCATTCTGGCATCAAGTTCTCTAAGGGCAAAGGGCTTTACCATATAGTCGCTCGCCCCAAGATCAAGGCCCTTGACCCTGTCTTCTATGTCGGACCTGGCAGTTAGCATAATAATAGCCACTTCCTTGTTGTCCTCCCTAATGGCTCTAAGGACCTCAAAACCGTCCTTTCCCGGCAAATTCACATCCAAAATTATAAGATCATAGGATTCAACATAAGCCATATCAATGGCATCATCACCGTTACTAGCCTTATCAGTCACATAACCCAAAAGTGTGAGCCCCTCTGCTATAGAATCTAATAAATCTAATTCATCTTCTACTATTAATACCTTCATATTCACCTTCCTTGAAAGTAGTTTATTTCACTTTGATTATATCACAATCTTGTTAAATTATGGTTAAGATTTCTTGCTTTGTATTAAATTTATAAATCTTAAAATTTTTGCAAGAAATCTTAAATATCTTTTATTTTTACTTTACATTTTATAATGTCCAGTATAATATATACTATAGATAAGTATTCTCTTATCTTGGAACTTAATAAAGAGAATAAATGGAGAGTAATATTTATGAAAAATAAAAATTTAGCCCTAGTTTTAGCTACAGCCATAGTTTTAGGTGCATGCGGCAACCAAGCGGCAAAACCAAAAGAAGAAACTAAACAAGAAGTAAGTCAAACAACTGAAAACAAGGGTGTCAAGGAAGTGGAAAACACCAAAAAAGATCATGACGAAAATTCACTAATAGATGCAGACAGAGATCCAATACCACAAGTAGCTACAAATCCAGAAGAAGCAGTAAAAATCTTCCACGAGCACAAATTCGGTGATGGAGCTGTAGGAGCTATAAATATATCAAAACTAAAATTATCATTCTTTAACGAAGCCTTAGATTACGAAATAGAAGGATTCAAAGATGGCAAAGAATATAAACTAAAAATTGCAGATAATGGAAAAATCGTAGAAGAAGAAATCGATGAAGATGATGATACCAACAAATTAGCCCTAGATTTCGATAAAATTATACCAGCAACAGAAGCCATGGAAAAAGCCCTAAAAGGCCAAGCAAAAAATGCCTGGGTTGTAGAATACGAGCTAGAAATAGATGATGGCAGGGCTGTTTATGATATAGATATAGAAAATGGAAGAGATGTAAAAATAGATGCAGCAACAGGTGAAATAATCAAATAATTTTAGAAAATAGGCCCTTGGGTCTATTTTTTGTCTTTATTTTCCAAAAATTCACTTTTTTTGATAGGTTTTGGCATTAAACTCTAAAATTTGTAAAATTAAGCCCTTTTGGTATAATTTAAGAGATAATTGATTAAAAGGGAGTATATAGATGAACAAAAAATTATTAGCCTTACTATTAGCAGGAACCTTTGTTTTTGCTGGCTGCAATCAAGATAAAGCAGAAAACAAGGAAGAAACAAAACAAGAAGAACAAGCAGAAAAACCTGCTGAAGACGCAAAAGACGAAGGCAAAGAAGAAAAACCAGAAGAAAAAGCAGACGAAAAAACAGCTGACATAGTTCTTCCAGACAACAAGGTAACATTAAAGGCAGCAAGCTACAAGTTTGAAAGCCATGTGGGTGGCGCACCTTACAACCTAACAGAAGTGACCTACGAAGTAGAAGATAATGGAGAGGCTTATTACAATTTTGAAGGTGAAAAAGATGGAAAAGAGTATAAGCTAAAGGTAAATGCCAACTCAGCAGAAACCACAGAAGCCGAAATAGAAAAAGGAGCCGACAAGGAAAATCCAGTAGACTTAGGCAAATCCATCCCACCAGAAGAAGCAATGAGAATAGCCCTAGAATCAAACGGAGGCGGCACTGTAAAAGAATGGAAACTCTATAACGACGGCGAAGGCGAAAAATACGAAATCGAACTAGAAGACGGCAAAGAAATCACAGTTAATGCTATAAATAAAAAAGTAATGTAAGAAAAGCTAGCTAAAGATTACTCAAATAATCTAAAAGCTAGCTTTTTAAATATCTAATTTAAAATCCACAAAAAATTTTATAATAAGATATAATTGAAATTTACTATTGTTTTCTTATTTGTAACATTCTAACACAATATTCTAGAAAAAACTTAGATTTCTTTCCTACTTTGATTTTTCTATGAAACTATCCCAATCTTTTTTGAAACTTTCTATACCTTGAGTTGTAAGTGGATGGGTCCAGAGTTTTTCAAAAAGAGTACCTGGAATAGTTGCTATATGAGCTCCTGCTAGGGCTGCTTCTTCTAGGTGCTTGTTGGTCCTTATTGAGGCAGCTATGATTTCACTTTCTAGGCCATAGTTATCTAATACTGTCTTTAGGTCATAAATTAGCCTGATTCCATCTTCGCCCATATCATCGATTCTGCCGATAAATGGTGAAATATAGGTCGCTCCTGCCTTTGCTGCCATAAGTCCTTGGGCTACTGAGAAGATTAGTGTGCAGTTGGTTTTGATGCCTTCTTTTGAGAGGGTGTTTACTGATTTTAGGCCGTCTTCTGTCATCGGGATTTTTACTACTATATTATCAGCCCATTTTGCTATGTCTCTTGCTTCTTTGACCATGCCTTCATAGTCATAGTGGGTGACTTCTGCTGAGATTGGTCCATCGACAAAAGATGCGATTTCTGTGACGACTTCTTTGAAGTCCCTACCTTCTTTGTTAATTAAGGATGGGTTGGTTGTAACTCCATCACATAGGCCTAGGTCATTGATTCTTTTTATCTGGTCCACATTTGCTGTGTCTAAGAAAAATTTCATTTTTGCTCCTTAAGAAATAGTTACAATTGAGATTCTATATCTGTGAGATAAAGATAAAGAACAAGTGTTTTATATATATCATTTTGTTAGCATGGTGTATATTTCATTTTCTGATAACTTGCATAATCTGTCTACTGCTTCTTCACTATTGCACATTATAGCTATTTTGCTTAATATTTCAATATGTTCATCTCCATTTGCTGCAATCATCACTACAAACTTTACTACTTTCCCATTCCAACTTATACCTTGCGGTAACGCCATTATTGCTAGTCCTGTATTTATAATAGTGTCGTCTTTATCGTCTATCATTGCATGAGGAATTGCCAGACCGAAACCTATCGCTGTATCAAATTCTTTTTCTTTACTCATTACAGAATCTTCAAACTCTTTTTTTACATAACCACTTTCGTGGAGAACTTTACACAATTCACTAATAGCTTTATTTTTAGATATTATTGAATCACATTTAATGATATTATTTTCTATAAGAATATCCATGCACACTTAACCTCTTACCACATCCATGATCCGCCAGTTAGGTTTATAGATTGTCCTGTCATGTATGAAGACTTATCTGATAATAAAAACCAAACCAAGTTAGTAACATCTTCTAGGCTAGCAATCCTTTTTAAAGGTGTATTTTGTTCAAAAGTTTTCATTACTTCATCACTTTTTATCTTTTTTTTCCTAGCGTAGTCCTCTATTTGTTTATCCCACATTGGAGTATAAACAACACCAGGACATATATCATTACACCTTATGTTATATTCACCAAACTCTTTTGCTATTGATTGTGTCAATGCAATTACTCCCGCTTTACTTGAACAATATGCCGCATATTCATTAGTTCCTTTTTTGCCAGATTGGCTAGAGAAATTTACTATTGCTCCTCCATTATTCTTAATCATATGCTTTATAGCAACTTGACAACATAAAAATTGCCCCTTTAGATTTACATCTAATGTCCTATCCCAGATTTCTTCACTAGTTTCTAAGAAAGGAATAATGTACGAAATCCCAGCTGCATTTATCCAATAGTCTAATCCGCCATAAATACTTACTACATCATCTATTGCATCTTCAATCTCTTTTTTATTGGTTATATCGACTTTATATAATTTTCCAGTATGTCCTAATTCAGACAATTTCTGCTCTTTCGCTAGAATCTTATCTTCTTGATTATCTAGTCCTATAACTATGCTACCTTGTTTTGCAAAATAATCTAAACACGCTTCACCTATACCACTAGCTGCTCCAGTTATTACAACTATTTTTTCATTAAAATCATTCTTGTTAATTCTATTATTGTTCATTTGCAAAAATTTTCCCCTTCTTTAAATCTTCAACTAACTTGTCATATTCTGGGTCATTCAAATAATTATCAACAGTTCTAATTATTGCATTATTAGTAGCGCTCTCAGCTCTCTGCTTTAATTCTCTTTGAGTGAAAATAATCTTAGCATCACTAGGAACTCTATCAACAGGCATATGAATAACATCTATATATAGATTTGCCTCTTTTAATTTTTTCCTCAGCACACTTGCCCCCATCGCTGATGAGCCAACTCCCGCATCACACGCAAATATTATAGAATTAATTTCTTCAGTTTCATAGAATATTAATTCATCATTTTTTTTATTATTTGATAGACCTAAAACATCTGACATTTCATCTGATAAACTGGTATTTATATCTTCTTGATTTTTATCCATTTTAAGAATTAAACTAGCTACAGCACAACTTGCTATTATTCCAGTAAGCAGTCCTAAGAATACGTTTATAGCACCTGTTTTTGGTAACATAATAATAAACGATACAATACTACCAGGATGAGGATATCCAGCGAGTCCTGCTTTAGTTATCATCCAAACAGAAATCTGTGCAACTCCTCCAGCTATTACCGCTAAGAACATCAATGGTTTCATGAGTACGTAAGGGAAGTATATTTCATGAATTCCACCTATAAATTGAATCAATAAAGATGTTGGAGCTGATTGTTTACTTGTTCCTTTTCCAAATAACCAATAAGCTATTATAACACCTGCACCTGGAGCTGGACTAGATACAAGCATATAATATATTGTTTTCCCTCCTGTTTTTAAAATTTCTGCTGATCCCAAAGGAACAAATATTCCTTGATCAATTGCATTATTTAAAAACAATACCTTCGCGGGTTCTATAATAAATGCTAATAAAGGCATCATCCCCTTATCTATTAAGTTTGTAACTCCACTTTCTGCTATAGCAGTTAACTGATTAATTACAGGTCCAATTATATACAATGATAAACTCATTAAAATTACACCAACTATACCAAAAGAAAAATTATTAACTAACATCTCGAATCCTAAAGGTACTTTGCCTTCTAATAATTCATCAACTTTTTTGATTATATAAGCACCCAAAGGGCCCAGTATCATTGCCGCTAGAAACATAGGTATATCAGATCCAAATACCGCTCCCGCTGCCGCAACTACTCCGGCACATGCTCCCCTCTTACCATATATCATTTCCCCACCAGTATAGGCGATAATAAGAGGTATTAAATAACTTAATACTGGAGATATTAACTTTCCTAAATCCTCATTGGGGAACCAACCAGTTTTTAAAAATAAAGCCGTCAACAGACCCCACGATATGAAAATACCAATATTTGGCAATACCATTCCTGCTAAAAATCCACCAAATTTCTGAACTTTTAATTTGACATCCATAATTTACTCCTTATCATATTATAACATCATCCTGTCATGATGTCATTATAGCTTAAAGTATCTTAAATGTCAAGCTTGAATCAATATTTTTTAATAAGTATAGTTTATTTTTATTTTATATATACTCATATCCCCTCTATCTCTAGACTTGGAATATTCTATGACTTGATTGTTAAAAGAATAAGTTTTTGTTGTAACTAACTGCATCGGTAATCCTACATTAATATTTAAAGATCTAGAATCCTCAAGTGAACATCTGCAAATTTGAAATGTTTTTTCCGCATTTATAATTTTTTTATTATAGTGATTCTCCATAATATCGAATAATGACATTTCAGACAAATTAAACATATCTAAATTAGGAAAAATGTCTACAGGTACAATTGTAGTAACACATATTACAGGTTTATTGTTTACGCTCCTGACTCTTTCTATTCTATAAAATTTTTCATACTGTGCATTAAAAATTTTCAGTAATTCATCATTCTTATCAATAGTTTCAATTGATTTACATTTTGTATCTATCGTCTTACCTTGACTCTTCAGCTCATCTCTGAAACTTCTCAAGTTTTGTAAATCCCAAGAATTGACCTTTTCTTTCTCTTTTACAAAAGTTCCTATACCATTTCTTTTCTCTAAATACCCATCATTTACAAGGATTGATATAGCTTCTCGTACAGTGGTACGACTCAAATTGTATGTATTTCCCAACTCAAGTTCTGACGGAATTTGTTCTCCCTCTAACAAGGATCCATTTTTAATTTTTTCTAGAAGTATGTCTTTTAATTGTATATATAACGGTATCGGGCTACTCTTATCAATAATCATTTTACACCTCTCAAAGTTTTAATATTTTGATTCTAAACATATCTATAAAATCATTTATAATTTTATGTTATTTAAATTTAAAATTCAAACATTAATTACTTATAATCTACCTTAAAAATTATTTTTTTCTAAAAACAACAATAATTATATTAGGAAATTTATAATGAGCCCCCAAATCTAGAGCTGTAAATATCACTACATCTTATTAAAGAAACTAACACCGAAAATATAACAATCAAATCTGTGGATTTCACCACTAAGAAGTAGGAATTTAAAATTATAAAATAAAATACAATATCAAGTTATTAACTAGGTTAGTAAAACCAGACACATATTAAATAAAATGAGTCTATAATAAATCGTGTTGGTAGAAGTAAATGATATTTCTATCATCACGATTTTTTGTAAAAAAAAGACATATTTAATTATTTACCCTATAATCAAAAGGAGATTAAATATGTCTAACAATTAATTTATTACAAATCTACTAAATACCAAAGATAAAAACCTAAATTTTTCTGATGGAATATATCACAAAGTTATTAAAGGTGTAATTCATACAATTCTAACAGCTAAATTAGAATATTCTGATCAAGTTTGCCCTCATTGTGGATCTCACCATAATCTAATTAAGTAGGGCTTTAAACCATCTACTGTAAGATGTTCTAGGGTAAGTGATCATCCTGTATTAATTGATTTGAGGAGCAGAGGATATTGAGAAGAAAGATTTTAAATTATTTAAATTTCATTTAAATTACTTTAAGGATAAAGTTATTGGGAGAATGATAACAAGAATAGATACTTGTTTTTATTACCTTAATTTAATTAAGAACTCATTTACCTATGATTATTATAATGGACCACTTGAGAGTATTAACAACTTCATAAAAGTATTAAAGAGAATAGATTTTGGCTACAGGAATTTTTCAAATTTTAGAACAAGAATCTTTATTACTAGGAATTTACTAGCTAACTAAAAATTCAGGGATAGAAATTTCTATCCCTGATAAAGTATTTTGTTGATTTTTATTTACCAACACGATTTGATAAAGAGCCAAATTTCCCAAGCAAAAAGGCGAGGATTTCCTCGCCTTTAGTTTTTTATTTATTTTTTGCCTTTGTTTTGAGAAGCTGTTTTTTCTTTTTCTTCTCTTCTCTTCTTCATTGATTCTAAGATACCGTCTACCATTGCGTCCATGTCTGGTTCTTTTGCTTTCTTTAGTGAAGATACCATGTCTAGACCTTCTGGAAGTACGTCCATTAGTCTCATTTCTTCGTCTATGAATTTTTCCATTTTTTCTGCTGCTTGTGGAGCCCATGTTCCGTTACCGATGATTGAGATCGCTCTGTTTTGTAGGTTTAGAGCCTTCATATCTTCTAGGTAGTTTAGCATTACTGGATAGATTCCTAGGTTGTAGGTTACAGATGCTAGTACGATGTTTGAGTATTTGAAGCTTTCTGCGATTAGAGTTGATACGTGTGTGCTTGATACGTCTCTTAGTGAGATGTTGGTCATGCCTTTTTCGCAAAGTTTGCTTGCTAATGCTTGGGCTGCAAATTCTGTGTTGCCGTACATTGATGCATATACGATTAGGACACCTTCTTCTTCTGGTTCATAGGTTGCCCAGTGAACGTATTTGTCGATGATGTATCCGAAGTTGTCTCTCCATACAAGTCCGTGTAGTGGGCAGATGTATTTAAGGTCTAGGCCACCTGCTTTTGCTAGGGCTTTTTGTACGAATGTACCGTATTTTCCTACGATGTTTGTGTAGTATCTACGTCCTTCATCTAGGTAGTCTCTATCCCAGTTTACTTCGTCTGCGAATAATCTACCGTTGTTTGCGATAAATGATCCGAATGCGTCTGCTGAGAATAGTACTTTGTCATATGAGTCATAAGACATTAATACTTCTGGCCAGTGTACCATTGGTGCTTCTACGAATGTGAATTCGTGTTTACCAAAGCTTACTGTGTCGCCTTCTTTTACTTCGATGTATCTATCGTCTACGTGATAACCAAATTGTCTCATGAACATAACTCCTTTTTCAGAAGAAATTATCTTTAAGTTTGGATATCTTTGTAGCATCAATTCTATTGATGAGCAGTGGTCTGGTTCCATGTGGTGAACGATTAAGTAGTCTAGGTCTCTGCCGTTTAATACTCTTGCTACGTTTACCATGTATTCTCTTGTTATTGCCCAGTCAACCGCATCGATTAAAACTGTTTTTTCGTCCATTAATAGGTAGGAGTTGTATGATACACCTTCAGGTATTGGAAATATATTTTCAAATAAGGCTAATCTTCTGTCATCTCCACCTACATAATATAAATCGTCTGTTACTTTTCTAACTGTATACATTATTACCTCCTACTACTTTCTATCTGCTGGGAATTCCATCTTAATAAATTCGGATTTTTCTTCGCCAGAAACTGGTGATACCCAGCTGTCAGGAAGTTTATCAAATGGAGTACCTGGCTCGATTCCTTGAGATGGATCTCCTACTTGAGGATCATATTCATATCCTGAACCTAAGTCTAAATAAACGTCTTCTTTTGGAGCCATTTTTCTTGGTTTAGATCTCTTAATTTTTGGTTGTGGTGGTGCTGGTTTCTTTGCTTCGCCATTATCAAGTTCTTTGATTAATAGTGGAAGAATTTCCATAGCATCGCCTACTATACCGTAGTCACAGTTGTTGAAAATGTGAGCATTCTTGCTGTTGTTAATTGCAACGATTGTTGATGCGTCTTTCATTCCCTTTAAGTGTTGTCCAGCTCCTGATACACCTACACCGATGTAGAGGTTGCCTTTGAAGCTTTGACCAGACATACCGATATATCTTTCAAGTGGAACGTATTTTAATGTTTCTGCAACTGGTCTAGATGATGAAATAGCTGCACCTGCTTGGTAAGCAAGGTCTTCTATTAGTTTCATATTCTTCTTTTCACCTATACCACGACCTGCTACAACAACTCTTTGTGCTTCGTTAATTGGTGTCATAGGATCAATTCCTATTGTGAAGTCATATCCGTCTTTCTTAAGGGCTGCAACTAAATTTTTAACTGCTTCTTTTGGATCTCCTTCGAAGATTTCGCCTTTACGTACGCCTGCGATTGGAGCTGCTGATCCTTTTGATCCAGCTCTTTGCATCTTTGGAGCACGACCAACTGTGTTTGCACCAACTACTACTCTCATGATTTCGTTAGTACCTTCGTAAATTTGTGTAATCTTAGCATCTCTGAAGAATCTTTCTACGTCAACACCCTTGATAAATCCAGAACCACCGTATAGTTGAACTGCTTCAGTTGTAATCTTCATTGCAAGATCTGATGCAACTTGTTTAGCCATAGCTGCTTCTGCAGAATATCTTTCGTGATTTTCTTTAAGTTCTGCAGCAGAATAAATCATAAGTCTTGCACCGCGTAGATATGTTGCCATATCAGCAAGTTTGAATGTATTTCTTTGTAAGTGAGCAATTGGCATACCAAATTGTTCACGTTCTTTTGCATAAGCAAGGGCGGATTCATATGCACCTTGGCCAATACCTAGGGCTTGAGATGCTATACCAATTCTACCACCGTCTAGGGTAGCCATAGCTATAGCGAAACCTTGGCCTTCTTTACCAAGTAAGTTTTCTTTTGGAACTTTTACATTATCAAAGTGTAGTTCAGCTGTAGAAGATGATCTGATACCTAATTTGTCATAGTGATCAGAGAAGGTGAATCCTTCAAATTCTTTTTCTACGATAAATGCTGAAATACCGTGGGTACCAATACCTGGTGTTGTAACTGCAAATACTACATAAGTATCAGCCTTTGGAGCGTTTGTGATAAAGATTTTTTTACCATTAAGTATATAGTTATCGCCATCAAGAACTGCTGTTGTTTCTGTACCACCAGCATCTGATCCAGCATTTTCTTCTGTTAGACCAAAAGCACCTATTTTTTCACCTTTAGCAAGTGGAACAAGGTATTTTTGTTTTTGTTCTTCGGTACCGAAAGCAAATATTGGCCAGGAACCTAAAGATGTGTGTGCTGAACAAATTACACCTACACCGCCATCTACTCTTGATAATTCTTCTACTGTAATTGCATAAGAAATTACATCAAGACCTTGGCCGCCGTATTCTTTTGGATATGGGATACCCATAAATCCTAACTGACCCATTTCCTTAACTATATCATCAGGAAACTCGTTTTTTTGATCTAGGTCGAAGGCGATTGGTTTTACCTTTTCTTCTGCGAAAGCTCTGACTTTTTTCCTAAGCTCTTCGTGTTGTTCTGTTGTCTTAAAAAGCATATAATCCTCCTTACATTATTATCCTTATAAAAGTATTGTAGCCTTAAGAAAACGTTTTGTCAAGTATATTTTTTATTCCAAATATCTTATAAATTTGTTTGGCAAAACCCTCCTTTCTCCCAAAATAACTAAAAGTTAATTGTCAAAATTAATTATTTACTAGAAATTTAAGTAAAATCTGACATTTGTTTCAAATTTGAGGATGGTCTTTCAAAACATTTTCCCTACTTTAATATATATCCATTTTTGCGTTTTTTTAAACCAAAATAAGGAAATTTTCAATAAAAATCCACAAAAAAATTGACATTTTTTCCCTCCTTTAAAACAAAAAAACAAAATCACCTAGCTTATTTTTGTAAATTCCATTCCCATCAAAGCTTAAAAAAGTTTTAAGTTTCATAAATGGCCTTTAGGGTATAATAGGAATAAGAGGTGAAATATGAAAAATAAATTATTTAAACCAATACTTTTATCAATTATGGCCATAAGCCTAATTGGCTGTGAATCAAATGATGCAGCAGATAAAAATTTAGGAGAAAATCAAGTAGTAGAAGCCCACGACGAGGATCAAAATTCTGACAATAAGCCTGCCGAAGATAAGATTGATAAGTCAGAATCTGAAGATGATAAAGAAAATGAAAACAAGGAAGATAGCAAAGTGGCAGATAAAAAAGAAGACGAAAAAAACCTTCACGAAAAAGACGGCAAATACGTCACAACCATGATTGCTAAACTTAAGGGCGAATCAGATGACTACATCACATCTACAGCCTATGATTATAAGTTTGAAGACGATAGGTTTGTAGTTTCAGGATCCTTTGATTATTTAGAAAATCCAGAGGACTACGAAAAGGTCGAAGAAATCAAAAATGAAGAAGACCACAAATTTGTAATCAACGACAAAACTGTATTTGAAGCTGTTGGTGGCATGGCCCCAGCTAAGGAATTCACCAAGGAAGACTTCCTCAAATATCTCGAAGAATGCAAGGATACAGGTCTAGCCCTAATAATCTTTGTAGAAAATGGAGTCGCAACAAGCGTTTCAATTTCTTCATAAAAAAATAAAAAGAAATTCAAATCTCAGATGGCTAAAACAGGCTGTCTGAGATTTTTTTATTCTAATTTAAAAATCTTATCATATTATCTTGATAAAGTAATAAAAGTGTGGTAAGATGTAAGTATCAATAAGTTAGCAAGGTAAATAGCTATCGAGAAGACTCAGATTTTACTAATAATTAACAGAAAGGATTTATAATGTTTAATTATAAAGAAAACGATTTTAGTTCATATAAGACGATTTTTACCCAGCTTGGAGCGGCAGTAGGTGCTTATTCTAGCTTAGTTTTAAAAGATAATATAATTTTAGTATTCCTAGCTTGTCTAGGATTTGGGTATCTCGTTGGCCACATCCTCGATAATAAAAAGATTTGCTAAAATTTAGGATAATGAGCAAGCCCTTCCTCCCTTTTGGTCAAAATAAAATGCTTTATTAAATTTTTTTAACTAGACTTGCTCATTAAAAAAGGCCCCTCATGGGGCCCTGTTTTTTTATAAAATTTCTTGAGCAAGGATCAAAAGCCCTAGGGTGGCTGATCTTCCATCATATTTTGGTCTAACAATATAAGAATCTAAATCAGGTAGGTCTACATAGCCATTCATCAAGTCCTTAAACTTTTCTCTCACCTTTTCAATAAGGCCAGGAACTTGCATAACCCCGCCACCGAATACAATAACATCAGGGCTAAACATAAGGCTTGTGTTGTAGGCAGCCTGGGCAAGGTATCCTGCCTCTATATCCCAAAATTCATCATTTGGATCAAGATCTTGACCACTTTTGCCAAGTCTTTTTTCAATATTTGGACCAGATGCAAGGCCCTCAAGGCAGTCGCCATGGCACATACATCCGCCCTCGTAAGTATCTCTTGGATCTTTTTTAATAATCATGTGTCCCATTTCTGGGTGGCTAGCTCCACCTAGGAAATTATTATTTTGAACATAACCGCCACCCACACCTGTTCCAACAGTATAATAAGCAAGACTTGTCTTGCCCTTGCCGCAACCGACCTTGTATTCTCCATAGGCTGAAGCATTCACATCTGTTGTCACATAAATTGGCACAGAAAAATCTTCCTCAAGATATTTTACGATATTGAAATCTTTCCATCCCTCTTTAGGAGTATTTAAAATCTTCCCATAATCATCCGAATCTGGATTCACCTCAATTGGGCCAAAAGAGCCTATAGCAATTGATTCAATTTCGTCCTTATACTTTGCAAAAAAATTTTTTATGTCAGCGAAAGTCTCAACAGGCCTTCTGGTATCAATCCTGATTTCGTCTTTAACCTCTAAATTCCTATCGCCAACAGCACAAATCATCTTAGTCCCGCCTGCTTCTAATATGCCGAACATAAACCCTCCTAGTAAAGATTTCTTTTTTATATTTTACCATAAATGTGTTCTATATTTAAATACCATTGATAAACCTATTTGATTTTCAAAAATAAAACCAAGCTGGTTTTTCTTTTTTCTTTTATTTTAAAACCAATTTTTTTATGGAGGGCCAAAGATTTTTTATTTGAAATTGCCACTTCTGACCTTATTTCAGATCCCTTTCCCAAAAGACTTATAACTTCTCTCACTGATCTTTCACCGTAGCCAGATCTTCTATATTTAGGATTTGTTTCTAGGGCTTCTAAGAGGAAAAATTTCCCTTGGTCGTAGAGTCTGAGGGCCGATAAATAGGCTTTTTCGTCTTTTAGGATTGCCAGATAATTTTTGCCACTTTTTAAAAATTCATTTATAAGATAAGCCTTGTAGGCATCTCTTACTTTTTGATATAAAATATTTTTATCACTTTTTTCGTCAAAGTCCGAGCTGACCATAGATAAATTTTCCCAGTTGGATTCCTCATATAGGTCCATTAATTTTTCTAGGTCTATGCCTTCTATTTTGTTTGTAAAAACTACTTCCATCGCCAATATTCCCTGCCTTGTATTATTCACTAGTAATTATATAGCATTTTCAAAATAGAACCTAGTTTTAATAAAATTTTATTTTTTATATATCTTTGATTTTTGATAGAAGTTTGAAAATTAATTGCATATTGTTCGAAATTAAGTATAATTTTTTGGTAATGTTCACATAATACAGAACAATGTAGAAGGAAGGATATATATGAACAAAAAATTTAAGTTAACAGCCCTTGCTCTAGCTTTATCACTAGGTTTTGCAGGCTGTGCACAAGAAGCAGGTAAGAAGGTAGACGACGCTGCTAATGACGCTAAGGAAAAGGTAGAAGAAGTCGCAGACGACGCTAAGGACAAGGCAGAGCAAGTCAAAGATGACGCCAAAGACGCTGCAAAAGATGCAAAAGATGCGGTAGAGGATGCAGTAGACGAAGCTAAGGATAAAATGTCTGACGAAGAATTTGCCGCTGCCATAGAAGGCAAATTAGTTCTTAGAAGAAGCCTTAAGGCTCCACACGGCGAAGGCTCTTTTGCAAGAGTAGCTGTAGTTACAGATGGGGACAAAATTGTGGATGCGTCAATCGACGAATTCCAATATTTTGATGCAGATTCAGATTTCGTTGGTCTTCCAAACCAAGACGAAGACACAGAATTCAAGGCTGGTAATGCAGAAGGCAAAATCCTTGGTTCAAAGGTTGAGAATAACGACCAATATTCAGCTCTAATGAAAGAAAAAGCAGGATCAACAGTTTCTATCGCAGATAACTACAAGGCTATCCAAAATTTTGTAAAGGGTAAAACTATAGAAGAACTTAAGGAAGTTGTTGCTGGTGCAGAAGACGGCAAAGCTATCGATGCTGTCACAGGCGCTACCCTTGTTGATACAAAGGGCTACCTAGAAGCTCTTATCGAAACAGCTGAAGGTCGTGATAATGTAACAATCTTTGAAGCTGCAAATGCTGATAACATCAAAGTTCAACAAATCTTTGGTACAGCAGGCAACAAAAATGCTGTTACAGATACCTTTGTAGTCCTTGAAGGAGACAAAATTATCGCTGCAAACATTGACGAATACCAATACATGGAAGGTAAGGGTGTTCCAAACTCTGATAAGAAATTTGGCGAAAACTTTGCCGACAAGGAAAAAGTTCTAGCATCAAAACTTGAAAACAACGAAGCATATTCAGGTCAAATGAAAGAATATGCAAAGGCAACAAAGACTCTTAAAGAAAGTCTAAATGCTATCGAAGAATTTGTAGTAGGTAAAACTCCTGAAGAAATCAAAGAAGTAATCGACAGCAACGAAGCTGGTAAACCAGTAGATGCTATCTCAGGTGCAACACTTACAAGCACAGTTGGCTACCTAGAAGAAATCTACAAAGCAGCTACAAAATAAAATAATAGCATGCCAGAGAACCGAGACTCCTCGGTTCTTTTTTTGCAGCAAAAAAGACCTCGCTTTTTTTATCAAAAGCTAAGGCCTTTTTTTAATTTTTAATTTTTAATTTTATTCCTAATCGAAATTCGCATTTGCACCCAAAGGCCAATTTCAATTTGCTTTTTATTTTAAAAATCTTATCAAAAATGTTTTTGAAAGCTCAATTCTTTTCCATTTTAATTTGAAATTTTCACCAAAAATCCCCCAAAATATAAGGAAATTTATATATTATCTGGCAAGACGTCAATCTTGTTTTTTATATCTCTTCTAATGAAAATTACACAAACAATTCCATTTATCAACTCTGAAACCACAAAGGCCCACCAAGAAAATGTTAGGTTGCCAGTTTTGGTAAAGAGATAGAATACTGGAAGGAGGATTATTACCTGCCTTAAAAATGACTGGAAGATTGGGAACTTCCAATTGCCAAGGGCTTGAAAAATCCCACCAACACCTACAACTGAAGGAATAGACACGATTAAAGAAAGTGACACTATCCTAATCATAGGCACTCCAATGGCCCTCATCTCGTCTGTGGCTGCAAAAAGGTCAAAAATTTGTCCTGTGAAAATCCACATCAATAGGGCAGCAAGACCAACAATGGCAAAAGACGCCTTCATGGCAAGGCTGATCGCCTCCTTGATTCTGGCCTTTTTCCTCGCCCCAAAGTTATAGGAAACTATGGCCAAAAGGGCGTTTGAAATCCCAAACATTGGCATAAAGGCAAAGGACTGGAGCTTATACATAATTCCGTAAGCAGCTACAGCTGAAGAACCGAAGGTATAAAGTATGGCGTTCATGAAAAATAGGACAATAGATCCGATTCCCGACATAATAATCGAAGGAAGTCCTATGGAGAAAATCAAATTTAAGTTTTCAAAATGAAATTTAAAGCCCTTAAATTCAAAATTTACATCCTTGTTTTTCTTGGTGTGAAAAATTACTCCAACCAAGGCCCCGCTTATTTGGCCGATTACAGTTGCAAGGGCCGCTCCCCTTACACCAAGCATTGGAAAACCAAAAAGACCAAAGATCATAATTGGGTCTAGAATAATATTTATAATTGCCCCTGTACCCTGGGTTATCATGGTATAAACGGTATTACCTGTTGATTGGAGAGTTTTTTCGAAAAATATTTGGAAAAATACTCCCCCGCAAAATAACAAAATTACAAATAGGTAATCTTTGGTATATTGGATGATTTCTGGGTCTGTGGACTGGGCTTTTGCATAAAAATCTGAAAAGAATATGCCAAATAAAACAAAGGCCAACATAGAAATTGTGGCCAGAATAAGCCCGTGGGTCGCAATTGATGCCACTCTTTTTTTATCATCCATACCCAAATATCTTGATAAAAGGGCTGTTGTACCGATACCTGTGCCGACTGCAAAGGCAATCATAATATTTTGGACAGGAAAGCAAAGGGAAACAGCTGTGAGTGCCTTTTCTGAGAGCCTTGCTACGAAAATCGAGTCAACCAAATTATAGACTGATTGGACCAAGAAGGAAATAATTATCGGTAGGCTCATTTTTATCAAAAGGGAAGGGATTGGCTCAGTCCCCATCCTATTTTTATTTTCTAAAGATTCTGTCATATAAACTCCTTTCTCCTATAAACAATATAAAGAGATAGGGGCTATATGCCGCCTATCTCTGTTTTAATCGTATAGGTCTTTTTCTTGACGTTTGAGAGCATCTTTGACTCTCAAATTTCTCATAATTCCGTCGTCCACACTATTAATTATATGGATGGCTGAATTTTCATTTCTCTTTTTATCGTCAAATTCTTCTAAAAGACTTGGGTCAACGTGGTCTCTTGCCACGTTTTTATTAATAGCTGTAAGCATAAAAGGCCTTTTGGTCCTCTCGCTTACAGATTTTCCTAAAATCATATCTTCAGTTGCAATTTTTATCAAATTCACACCGGCAAGGGTTGAATAATAAAAGGTCCTGCCCTGTCTGATATTCATCTCTAGCGTATAGACCTTACCACTTTTGGCATCTTTTTTAAAGTCAAAATTGAAAAGTCCCTGGTAATCTAGGCTAGAAACAATTTTTTCTGCAATGGCGTACATTTCGGAATCTTCGTGGTCAACTTGGACTAGGTGGTTACCGACCCACATTGGCCTCATGTCAGATAAAAGGTTTCTGGCAAGAACCATTGAAACCTTGCCATCTTTTGACCTATATCCATTTAGGGAATATTCTGTGCCTTGGCCGCCGTAGATAAATTCTTGAACTATGACATGGCCTTGGTAGTCGCTATCGTATATATTTTCCAAAATTCTTATAGCTTCGGCTCTGTCCTTTACATGGTAGCCTTTTTGCTTGATTTTTATATCACTTCCTATGAAATCATCATATTCATCAGCTTTTAGGAATAATTCTCCATCTAAATTTAGGTCTTTGAAATTTTCCCTGTCAGCAAGAAATGTTCTTGGATAAGATACCCCTATTTTCTCTAAAATCTTATAGAATTCAGATTTCATAAGGAGTTTAGAAGCTTCTTCTGGATCTGGGTAAGGAATGTGAAAAGAAAAATCAAAGTCCTTGGCATTTCTCACCAAGAGGTCTACATAGTGTTCGGTTGGGGCAAAGAAGATAAAATCTTCTTCTGGCCTTGCTTTTGAAATCTTATTTAAAGTTTGAACAAAAACTCCATCATCTGATGAGAAATTTTTCTCAGTGTAACTGTCAGCTATTTTTGACTTATAAAAAGGAACTAGGACAGCTGACCCAGCTACAATCGGCTTTTTGTCAAAGGCCTCGTTAAAAGACCTTGCCACCGAATAAGAGTTGTGGTCAGTGCCTAGGATTATCGCATTAAAAGTCATGGCTTAATAGATTGACTCTCTTGACTTAGAATCTCTTTCTTGAGAGATTTTTGCTATAAAGTCAGCAAGTTTAACGTCTTTTGTTTCTTCGCCGTCCCTATTTCTAACTGTTAGGAGTCCTGATTCGATTTCCTTATCTCCTACTACTAGCATGTAGTTTGTTCTCATCATTTGAGCTGATCTTATCTTATAGCCTACGCCTTCGCTTCTTTCATCTACGCCTACTCTGAAACCTGCCTTTTCGATTTCTTTTGCGATTTCATGAGCCTTGTCAGCAAATCTGTCAGCAACTGGGATTACTTCTACTTGTCTTGGGTTAATCCAAAGTGGGAATCTACCTGCAAAGTGTTCTGTAAGAACGCCGATGAATCTCTCAATTGAACCAAGTAGGGCTCTGTGAAGCATTACTGGTCTTTTCTTTTCGCCATTTTCATCTACATATTCAAGCTCAAAGTTGGCTGGAAGTTGGAAATCAAGCTGGATTGTACCGCATTGCCATTCTCTCTTAGCTGCATCTAATAAGTGGAAGTCGATTTTTGGACCATAGAAGGCACCGTCACCTGGGTTTATTTGGTATTCTATTCCACGTTCTTCTAGGGCTTTCTTTAATTGGTCTTCAGCGAAGTCCCAATCTTTTATATCTCCCATATAGTCATCTGGTCTGGTTGATAATTCTATTGTGTATTTAAAACCAAATGTAGAATAAAGAAGGTCTGCAAGGTCGATCATTTTGTAAACTTCTTCCTTAATTTGAGATGGAAGGCAGTAAACGTGGGCATCGTCTTGAGTGAAAGTTCTTACTCTGAATAGGCCATGTAAAGTACCAGATAATTCGTGTCTGTGAACTTGGCCAAATTCTGCAAGTCTGATTGGTAGGTCTCTGTAAGAATGTTGACGAGATGCATAAGTTAAAACTGAACCTGGGCAGTTCATTGGCTTAATTGCATAATCTTCGTCATCTATCTTTGTGAAATACATATTTTCCTTGTAGTGATCCCAGTGGCCTGATCTATGCCATAGGTCTTCATTTAGGATAAGTGGAGTTTTGATTTCTCCATAACCGCTATGGTCAAGAACACCCCTCCACCAATCAAGAAGCTCGTTCATTAAAATCATGCCGTTTGGATGGAAGAATGGGAAGCCTGGTCCTTCTTCGTGGAAGGCAAATAGGTCCATTTCCTTGCCGATTTTTCTGTGGTCACGTCTAGCGATTTCTTTTTGTAATTCTTCGTATTCTTCAAGATCTTTTGCCTTTGGGAAAGAAATTCCGTAGATTCTTTGAAGCATAGCCTTGTCAGAATCTCCCCTCCAGTAAGCACCAGCTATTGCCTTAAGTTTTATAGCCTTGATTTCTTTTGTAGATTCAAGGTGTGGACCCCTGCAAAGGTCTGTGAAAGCATCGCCCATTTTATAAAGGGTGATTAATTCATCTGCTGGTAGGTCTTCGATTAGTTCTACCTTGTAGTCTTGACCCTCTTCCTTAAACATCTTAAGAGCCTCATCTCTTGAAATTTCAATTCTTTCTAGCTTAAGGTCTTTTTTGGCAATTTCTTTCATTTTCTTTTCGATTTGCTCAAGATCTTCTGGAGTAAATCTGTGTTCAAGGTCCATATCATAGTAGAAACCATCTGCTATGGCAGGGCCTATAGCAAATTTTGTTTCTGGCCAAAGTTCTTTAATGGCTGCAGCCATAACGTGGCTTGATGTATGCCAGAAAATTTCCTTGCCTTCTTCATCTTCAAATTTTACAACTCTAAAGTCAGCGTCTTCTTCGATTGGCTCAGCATAGCCCATAACTTTTCCATTTACAACCGCACCAACAGCTGCCCTGTAAAGACCCATTGAGATGTCTTTTGTCACATCGCCAACAAGAACGCCTTTTTCGTATTCTTTTACTGATTCGTCTGGTAATTTAATCTTAATCATATCTTCTCCTTCATTTTTAAATCACGAATAAAAAAACCGCCCCACTACCCTCTCGGATAATAGGACGGCAAATTTCCGTGGTTCCACCTAATTTTTTACTCATTAAGGCTGTATCGTAGTCATACGTCTTGCTTATTCACAAGAAACTCAGGGTTGGTATTCAGTCGAATTTATCTAAGGCTTCGCACCGCCAGCCTCTCTCTGCAAGTAAAAATCAACCTACTAATCCCGTCATAGTCTTTTATTATGTAAATACTTTACTCAATCTTTAAAGTATTGCAAATAAAAATCAAATATATAAAATTTCTTTGCCCAGGCTTAAAATTTTTTTAAGGCATTAAACTTGAATAAAAGCCCTAGTATTTGATATACTTAAGTAAATGATAATTTCCTTAAGGATAGGAGGAAAAATGAAAAACATATTAATAACCGGTGGGGCGGGCTATATTGGCAGCCACACTGCAGTTGAGTTATTAAATAAAAATTACAATGTTATAGTTTATGACAATCTCTCAAACTCTTCAAGAATTTCTATTGACAGGGTTGAGGAAATTACTGGCAAAAAAATTAGTTTTTATAAAGCAGATATTTTAGATAAGACAAAACTAAAGGAAGTCTTGGTTAACGAAAAAATTGACGTTCTAATCCACTGTGCAGCATTGAAATCAGTTGGGGAATCAGTAAGTAAACCTCTTGAATACTACCACAACAACCTCACAGGAACCCTTACAACCCTTGAGGCTATGAAGGAAGTGGGCTGTAAAAACCTCATTTTTTCTTCATCTGCAACTGTCTATGGCAATCCAAAAAGCGTTCCAATTACAGAAGATTTCCCAAAAGGCGAGTGCACCAACCCTTACGGCTGGTCAAAGTCTATGATGGAGCAGATTATGATTGACCTTCAAAAATCAGATCCTGCGTGGAAGATCGTCCTTTTGAGATATTTTAACCCAATTGGTGCCCACAAGTCAGGTAAGATTGGCGAAGACCCACAAGGAATTCCAAACAATTTGCTACCATACATCGCACAGGTAGCCGTTGGTAAACTTGACTATCTCAGAGTTTTTGGAGATGACTATGATACAGTAGATGGGACTGGAGTTAGGGATTATATCCACGTTGTCGACCTTGCCAAGGGCCATGTTTGCGCTATAGATAAGCTTGACAGTCTCGACGGAGTTTCAATAATAAACCTTGCCACAGGAAACGGATATTCGGTCCTTGAAGTTGTGAAGGCCTTCGAAGAAGCCTCTGGCAGAAAGGTTCCATACAAGATTGTAGGCCGCAGGGAAGGCGATATTGCCAAGTGTTTTGCTGATGCGACTAAGGCTTACAAAGTCCTAGGCTGGAAGGCTGAAAACGGCATCAAAGAAATGTGTGAAGATTCCTGGAGATGGCAAAAAAATAACCCTAACGGTTATGAAGAAAGGAAATGAAATGAAAACTAGTCTGGTAGTTTTGGCTGCAGGCATAGGATCAAGATACGGAGCAGGCATCAAACAGCTTGCAAAGATGGACGAAAACTCCTATACGATTATTGATTATTCAATCTTTGACGCCATAGAAGCTGGCTTTGATAAGGTTGTTTTCATAATTAGAAAAGATATAGAAAAAGATTTTAAAGAGGTCATAGGATCTAGGATTGAAAAATTCATAGAAGTCGAATACGCCTACCAAGAAATGGCTTTACCAGCTGATTTTAAGGCTCCTTCTGATAGGACTAAGCCTTGGGGGACAGTCCACGCTGTTCTTGCGACAAAAAACCTTGTTAACGAGCCATTTTTGGTAATAAATGCCGATGACTACTACGGCAAGGGAGTCTTTAGGGACCTCCACGATTTTTTGATGACTTCTCCAGCTGAAAAAGACGGCAAAATCCAAGTTGCCATGGCAGGCTACAAATTGAAAAACACCCTATCTGATAACGGCACAGTTACCAGGGGCGTTTCTGTCGGCAATAAGGAAAACAAACTTGTAAATATAATAGAAACCCATGAAATATCATACAATAGGGAAACTGGGGATTTTTCCTCCAAGGAAAATCTTGGCCCAGACTTATTAAACCTAGATAGTCTTGTTTCTATGAATCTTTGGGCGTCTTTTCCGGGCTTTATTGACCTAGCTTATGAATATTTTATTTCTTATCTCGAAAAAAATAGGGAGAATCTGGATACTTGCGAATACGTTCTGCCAGAAATGATTGGCGAGTGGATAAAAAAAGATTTGGCAGATATTTCAATAATCCCTACCAACGAAAAATGGATTGGAATCACCTACAAGGAAGACCTAGGCCCTGCCCAAGAAGCCTTTGGCCAAATGTTTGATGAGGGAATTTACCCAAAAGATATTTGGAAAGAAAAATAAAATCTATTAGAACTTACTTTGATAGCCTAAATATAATACTATAAGCTCCCTAGCAAATAGGCAAAAGAAATTCTCCTCAATTAAAAAAAACAACAAAGTAATTTTTGCTAAGAAGTTTATAAATCTTTTATCAAAAAAATCCCGCTTTTGCGGGATTTTCCTTTTTGCTTATTTATTTAAAAAATCATTCTCTATTAGTTTTTAAATTATTTCTCTTTATTTTCTCCGACCTTGCTTGTCTTTCCAGACTCTTTTCTTGCATGGCCCCTATTTTTTTCTATGATTTCCTTTAGAGTTTCTACTTTTTCCCTATAGTCATTCAAGTCTTTGAGTTTAAAAGACCAATTTAGGTCGTTTAAGGTTGAAGGTTCGTTTATCCTTGCTTCTTTTCCAAAACCTAGGATGTCTGCCAAAGATACTATTACATAGTCGCTTTCAACTCCCATGACAAAATCAAAGAAATCATCCCTAATGTCCCCATGATCAATACCCAAGTCTTTGAAATATTCTTTTAAGGATTCATGCTGGTCGTCGGTTAATTCATCGTACCATTGGAAGAGGGTCTTGTTGTCGTGGGTACCTGGATAGGCCACAGAGTTAGCTGTCGCTTCTATAAAATGATCTTCCCAAGGTCTTAGGTTTTCTTGGATGATAACCATGCCCTTTAGGTCGTAATGGTCTCTTAGTTTATAAACTCCTGGCATCATTGTTCCAAGGTCTTCTGCAATAAATTCTACATCTTTTAGTTCTTCTGTAATTTTATCGAAAAGTTTAAAACCTGGTGCATAGATCCATTCGCCTTCTACAGCTGTGTCGTTTTTCGCATCTATTTGCCAATAAGTGTCAAAGGCTCTAAAGTGGTCAAGCCTTACAATATCGTATAATTTTGCATTGTAGGCTAGCCTATCTATCCAGAATTTGAAGTCGTCTTTTTCGAGCTCATCCCACTTATAGATTGGATTTCCCCATCTTTGGCCAAGATTAGAGAAGGCATCTGGTGGAACTCCTGCTATTAATATTGGCTTACCTTCCTCGGTAATTTCAAAATATTTTTGATTTTGCCAAACATCTAGGCTATCAAGTCCCACATAAAATGGGATGTCACCTATGATTTTAAGACCTTTTTCATTAGCATATGCCTTTAATTTCATCCATTGTTGATAAAATATATATTGGATGAAAATCTCATAAGCAATTTGATCTTGGTATGGGCTAAGGTCAAGCTTTCTGTCAATGATCCATGATTTTTGCTCTGCTGGCCACTCATTCCAAGCGATTAGGCCGTTGTCTTTTTTGAAACTTATAAAGACTGCATAATCGTATACAAAGTCAAATTTTAAAAATTCCTTATAGGAGTCGGTCTGGTCGAGCTCTTTTTCCTTAAATTTTTCGAAGGCTTTTTTTAGATATTGACCTTTAAATTCTCTTACAAAGTTATAATCAACCCTATCCTTTTGCTTAAGTGGTGCTATTCTCTTATCTAGTAGCCCATCTTCATAGAGCATATCTAGAGATATATAGACCTCATCTCCTGCATAGGATGAATAAGGTTGGTAAGGTGAATTTCCGTAACCAAGAGGGTTTAGGGGAAGGATTTGCCACATATCAAATCCAGCTTCTTTGCTTGTGTCTATAAAGTCATAGCTAGCCCTGCCAAAATCCCCTATGCCGTGGCTGCCGTTAAGGCTAGCAAGGGGCCATAAAATTCCTGCTTTTTTCATGTTCACTCCTCCTTTATTTTGGCTGTTGTCTGGCCGATAAAAAGTTCGCCAGCGTAGTTTATTACTTTCTTATATTCTTTTCTATTAATTATGTTAAATAATTCTTTTACTGATGTGTAGGCAATCTTGCTTGTAGGCTGAACTATAGTTGTGATTGGTTTTATTAAAAATTCATTTATCTCAAGACCATCAAAACCTGCCACAGAATAATCCTCTGGAACTGACTTTCCCATGTCATTTAGGGCCTTGATAGCTCCTATTGCCACAAAATCAGAGATAGCGTAAATTGCAGTACAATCAAGCCCTTGGCCTACAATTTTTTTACCAGACTCATAGCCATGGTAAAGGGAATAAGGGTTTAATCCCTTTGGCGGATATATTACAAGATTTTCATCAAATTCTATATCATGATCAGCCAAGGCTTTTTTATACCCTTCAAACCTCAAACTTCCTATACTTAAGTCGTTGGCTCTTGCGGCTATAAAGGCGATTTTCCTATGGCCTAGACTTATTAAATAGTCCACCATCTTGTAAGATTCCTTGAAATCGTCGACCCCTACACAAGTTGAGTTTTTGTTTACTATTTCTTTATTTATTATGGTAGTCATTGAATAAGGGATACCCAAAGTTTTTAATTTTTCTTGGTCATCTCTAAGATCACCACCGAGGAAAATTATCCCTTCTGGCTTTAATATCTTGGCCATCTTCAAAGCTATATCCACTTCTGATGAATGTTCTTCTACCTTATTTAAAACAAAGGAATAGCCAGTCTTACTTATCTCTTCTTCAATAACCTTGATCATTGGCGTAAAGAATGGGTTGGTAATACCCTTGATTAGGACTGCTATAGTTTTATTTTTGCTTATTTTTAGATTTCTGGCATTTGTATCTGGCTCATAACCAGTTTCCTTAATTGTCTTTAGGATCCTAGCCCTGGTTTTTGCGCTAATACCTTCAGCATCATTAATTGCCCTAGATACTGTACTTACACTCACACCGCATATATCAGCTATATCTTTTATTGTTGGCTTAATCATAATAGACCTACCATCCTGAAATTCCATTTGTAGCTAGGTCTATATTTTTTTCCTAGACCAAAATAAACTAAATCAAATACTTTAGATTTCAAAAAACTAAGCAAAGCAAAGATTTTGATATGATTCTTTATAATCTTTTGCATATAAACTCCTTTATAAAGGCTATGGCCCCTTTCATCTAAAATAAATGAAAAGTCATTATCAATAACAATCTTTCAATCTTTTCCGAATATTCTTTCCTAAGGGCAAGTAGGGATAATTTGTGATAATCAAGACCGCTGATAATCGCATAACTGGGGTATTTCGGTACCGTTTCCGCAATTTAAATATATCATATATAAGTAAATAAAGCAAGACCTTAAAGCTTTTTTTCTACTTATTTTTTTATTTATTGGTGAAACCGATTTTTTATTTCCTATACCACTATATTTAGCCTTATAAATATAATGTTTTTTTCGTACTAATAAGTACAATTGGATAAATTTCCCAATGAATTTTAAATCAAAATTTCTTCTATACTTTCTTTATGTTATAATAAAATAAGGAGGATATATGAAGAATAGAAAATCCCTGGTTTTTCTTCTGGGCCTAGCCCTTATCTTTTCTGCTTGCAAAAATGATAAGCCAGCCAAAGTCCAAAACGAAAAATCACTTGTAATAAAAAGTGAAGATCAAATCCAAGATGAAAACCTAACCGATGATTTTTATGACTTGGTAGATAAAGCCAACAAGGACCTAAGCGATGAGGAAAAAACTTTTTTGGCAAAGACAATAAAGGCCATTGATACTAAGGATGTAGACAGTCTTTCCAAAAATTTAGGTGAACCTCTTAAAAACCAAATCGGCGGTGATTTGAGAGTTCTTTCTGATAAAATCCTTCCAGTAGACTACGCAGGTCCAATTTTAGAAATCAAAGAAATCACAAAAAAGGATGATTCCTTCCTTATCATTGGCAAATGCGAAAAAGATTCCTTAGTGATTTTGCTTAATAAGGACGGAGATTACCTAACAAGCCTTGATATCAAACTTCTTTCAACAGTTTCAAAAAATAAGAAGCTTAAAGAAGACAACCAAGACTTTGTAGATAGGGCCTACTATATTATCGACTGCCTTAAAAACGGCGATAAGGACTCCTTTGCTAAATACGCCAAGGGTCTAGGCCAGACTGGCGATGACTTTGACAAGATGTACGAGGGCCTAAAAAACGACCTTGCCATGGCGGGCAAGACCCTAACAGATAAATCCAAGGTCAAGGTTTCCTATGCCAAGGACCTAATAAAAACAGCCCCAATCGACCAAAACCTAGTTGATGTCACCCTGGTTTTCACCTTTGAAAACATAGAAAAAATCGTCTACGACTTTACCTTCACAGAAGATATGGACCTTGTTGCCATTGAGGTAAGTCCTGACGAAAAAGACAATTAAAAAAATTGTGATTTTAAAATTCCGATATATAAAATAAAAAATAAAAAAACGCCCAGCCTTAAGCCTAAACTTCCAATCCTTTTTTGGATTTCTAGTTCCTAGCCTTTGCTGGACTTTTTTTAATTTTCTTCTTTTTCTTCAGTTTGTGTTTGGGTATTTTCCTCAGTTGGTTTTTCCTTTAATTTCCTAATCCTGCAGGCCTTTATCCTGTTATCCTCCATGTAGAGGATTTTTATTTCATAGCCGTTGTAGATTATGGTTTCATTGTCGCCCGCTTCTGGTATATAACCAAGCTTATCGATAATAAAACCGCCGAGTGAGTCGTAATTTTCGTTTTCTTCATCGATGTCTATAGGAATTTTTTCGTTTAAATCCTTGATTCCAATCGAAGCTTTTACAACAAAGACGTTTTTGCTGTTGATTTTTATCTCTGGAATATCGTAGTCAAAGCTATCTTCCATATCGCCCACGATTTCTTCTATCAGGTCTTCCATGGTAATTACACCTGAAAAACCACCGTATTCGTCAATCAAAATCGACATGTGGATATGGCCCTTTTGCATGTCAGAAAAAAGCTTGTCGGCTTCGATCTTATCCGGCGCAAAGTGGGCAGGTCTGATTAATTTTTCTATGTCTACATTATAAAGGCCAACCTTGGTCGCTTCGAGTAAATAGTCTTTGGTATACAAAACACCCAAAATATTATCAACATCATCTTCAAAAATCGGAATCCTGTTATGGCGAATTTTTATAAATTCATCCATGTATTCCCTGTCCTTGTCGTTGATGTCAATCATAAAAACATCAGTCCTTGCTGTCATGATTTCTTCTACAATTATGTCGTCAAAGTTCATGATGGAGTGGATCATCTTTGATTCCATAGGCCTAATAATACCCTGGTCTTCACCAATTTGGACGATTGATTTTATCTGCTCGTTGGTGACTTCCTTTTGAATAACACCAGCCTCTATGCCAAAAATTTTCATGATGAAATTTGTCACCTTGTCTGTGACAAGGACAAAGGGCTTAGTTATAACAAGGACAAGCCTTAGGGTCCCTGTGGTCTTTAGGGCAAAGTCCAAGGGGTTTCTAACCCCAATTCTTTGGGGAATCTTGTCAACAAAAATTATCTTAACTACTATGTAAAACAAGATAGTGATTAAAAGAGCAGTCTTTATGGAAATATTATCCATAATAAAATTTGAATCTCTTATCATGTCGGCAATAAAAGCGACTGTGATTAGGGATAAAACTGAATTTATCATGGAAAATGACTGGTTTAGCCTGTCTTGGTTGGATGTTATCTTCAACAAAACTTCAGCATCCTTGCTGCCTTTTTCTTCTAAATCACGGAGCTTATCCTGAGAAAGGCTAATCACTCCAGTATGAAGGGCTGTAAAAAACCCATTTACTAAAATTAATCCAATTACTATTAATACTAAAAGTAAACTGTGGTAGGGAACAGAGTCCATATTTTCTCCTTAAAAAATGTAATATACCTTGACTATATCTACAATACCGGCCCTTGTCAAAGCCAGGGCCTATTTGTCAATCTTTTTAAACAAGAAATAGCAAATGATGACGCTTAGGATAGAAAGTCCAATGATGTACATATAGCCAAATTCCCAGCTGAGTTCGGGCATATTTTCAAAATTCATCCCATACCAGCCAGTTAAGACTGTAATTGGGGTGAAAATCGTAGTGACAACTGTGAGGATTTTCATGGTTGAGTTCATGGAAAGATCCATTTTTGAATCGTAGGAGTCCTTGACATTGGTGATGTAGTCGGACAAATAAGAAATATTTGACGAATATCTTTCAACCCTGTAGGCCAGGGATTTTAGGTGTTTGATGTCATCTTCATCAAAGATTTCATTTTCATTTTCTACAAAAACTTCGATTGTGTCTAATAGTCTCTCGTAGGATGTGTAAAGATTTAGGGCCTTGTGCCTGTTATCAGAAATCACTCCAATCTTATCCTTGCTCGACTTGTTATTTGTTATAGAATCCTCAATTTGGGCTGTAGAATTTTTTATTGAATCAAAAATCCCTGTGTGCCCGTCAATTAAAGCTGTGATAAAGTGTTTTAAGGCACGGCCTGGCGACCTTGATGAAAATCTCTTAGCAACCATCTTATCAAAGGCACGAGTGGTAGAATCATCCTTATCGTACATATCAACTATGACTAGCCTGTTATTTTCTATATAAAAACCGATAAGGTCTGATGTGTCGAGATTGCCCCTGATGTCTAAAAGCTCCAAAATCGCAAAGGTGTAGGTGTCTTCTACTGCCACATAGGATTTTTTGCTATTATCTGTGACAAGTAAGTCAACCAAGGCATTATCGAGCTTATATTTTTTTGCAAAGTCAATAAAATCAGCCTTTCCCAAATACATTAGGTAAAAGTCGTCGTCTTCTATGGCATCGTAAAACTTTGGCATGGTTGTTTCTTCAAAGCCATTGTCCGTATCAAATTTATAAATATATTCCATATAAACTCCTGTTTTTCAAATGTCTTAATCATTCTATGGGTAGGGGGCTTCCTTGTCAAAAATCCCCAGCACTTAGGCTAGGGATTTGACGCGGTTTTTGTATTTTAAAACTACCATAAATACCATAATTGCAAAGACGCCAAAAGCAAGGGAAATGATTGCCGAATGGGTAAAACCTGCTATGATATAGGAAAGGCTTGCAATTCCTGCTACAGTTAGGCCGTAAGCCAACTGGGTTTTGACGTGGTCAACGTGGACGCAACCTGCACCTGCCGATGACATGATGGTTGTATCTGAAATTGGCGAAATGTGGTCACCGCAAACCGCCCCAGATAGGCAAGCAGATATGCCTATGAAAAATAGAGGCTCTCCTATTTCAAACATGGCAGTTATGATTGGGATCAAAATCCCAAAAGTTCCCCAAGATGTTCCTGTGGCAAAGGCAAGGAAAATCGCAACCACAAAGATAACTGCTGGTAAAAATGAATTTAGGCTGCCAACTGCCCCTTTCATGAGATTTCCAACAAATTCTTGTGAACCCAAAAGATCGTTTGAAATGTTTTTAAGACTTGTGGCCATGGTTAAGATCAAAATCGCCCCAACCATTGAAGAAAATCCTTCGGAAAGACTTTCCATTGACTTTTCAAAGCTAATCACACCCCTAATTACAAAATAAATTATGGAAATAATTAGGGCAGACAAAGACCCCATAGCTAGGGCCACAGATGAGTCTGTATTGGCAAAGGCATTTACAAAGTCTCTGTAAAATTCACTTGCAGAATCAAAAAATCCGCCAACGTAGACTAAAGATAAAACAGAAACTACAATCAAAACCAAAATCGGGAAGATAAGGTCAATCACTTTTCCATTTGGATTGCCATCCTCAGCTGTAATCTTTGTTGTCTTAACTGCGCCAAGGTCACCTGTTTCTATGGCTTTTTTCTCAACACCCTTCATAGGTCCAAAGTCGTTATCAAAAAGAATGATTGAAACGACAAAGACCAGGGTCAAAAGCGAATAGAAATTGAAGGGAATAGCCCTTACAAACATTTCAATCCCTGAAATCCCCTCAGCATAGCCAGAAACCGCCGCCGCCCAAGATGAAATAGGGGCAATCATACAGATAGGAGCTGCTGTTGAGTCTATGATGTAGGCAAGTTTGGCCCTTGAAATCTTGTAGGAATCAGTCACAGGCTTCATTACAGAGCCCGATGTCAGGCAGTTAAAATAATCGTCAATAAAAAGCATTGAACAAAGGAAAAAGGTCGAAAGCTGGGCGGCCTTTCTCGATTTAATCTTTGAGTGGGCAAATTCTCCAAAAGCTCTTGACCCACCCGAATGATTTATCAAAACAACCATGATTCCCAAAACCACAAGAAAAATAAAGATCCCTGCAGTCTGAGAAACAGAAGCTATAAGACCCTTTTCAACAACATTGTCAAGCGACTGAGACAAGGACCCACCTGATCCCAAAATCCCTCCGACCAAAATCCCCAAAAACAAGGACGAATAAACTTCCTTGGTCAAAAGCGCCATAAAAATCGCAAGCACAGGCGGAAAAAGCGCCCAGGCAGTGGCAAAAGTATCCTTCCCACTAAGGGAAATATATATTGATAAAATTATAGAAACAAGCCCCACAAAAAGGGCAAGTTTCATATTTTTCTTCTTCATAAAAACCTTCCTCTATCTAAAATAATCTGTAATAAAAATAAAAGCTTATAAATAAGCACGGTTAACATTATACTTAATTTTGAAATATAAGAAAGGAAGATAAGCTTTTATCTTGTTTTTTGCAAAAATCTTTGTATTTTTAAGATTACACGTCTAAAAACGGGTAAAAAAATATCAGGAGGGATAATAATGAATATATACAAAGAATTAATTATTTGAAGCCTTGCTTTAATAGTTCTAATTGTATCTATCTACATGTCTTATAAAACTCACCAAATCGAGTACGGATGGATAATAGGAACAGGCCTTATAGCTATAGGGTCTTTTGGCCAGTATTTTTTAGTTCGCAAAAAAGAAAACCAAGCTTAGGATTTTCTAGCCGTAGATCATCACCACTATAAATAACCACACAAAAACCACCAGTCGCCTGGTGGTCTTTTTTTATCTTTCTTCTGAAATTATATCTTTTACCTTCATCAAACGAGAGATGGTTGCTCTTTCATTTTCTTCTAGTTTGGCTCTGATGTATTTGATTGTTTCTTCAAGGTCTGGGATAGTCCTGTATTCTAGAGCGTTTACCCTTCTTCTTGTTGATTCAATCTCATCTGCCATTAGCTGGGTTGTTTTTTCTAGCTCAGCGAGTTCGAGTAGCCTATCTGTGACGTGGTTTAATTTCAAAATCGCCTCGTCTAGGCCCACGCTTGTTGTGGCGTAGCCGTATGGAAACATTGAAGCTTTTTCGTTTACATTTACCTTAAATTCCATCTTAGGAATCCTAACACTCATGACGTTTTTTGTTGTAATATCAACGCCAACTTCCTGGGTTGGAAAGCTTACCGCTTCTTCGAGGATTTCTGGACTCATGAAGGCTGATGCCATAAGGAAGGCTGCGAAGGAATCTGATAGTTCCTTTTCTACATCTTCCCTGAGTTTTTTATTCTCCCTAATCAATTCAAGAAATTGCCTCATTAGTTCATCTTGCTTGTCTTTTAGGAGTTTGTATCCTCTTTTGGCGGTGGCAAGTCTTCCCTTCAGGGTGTTTAGGTTCATCCTAGTAGGGGTTACCTTTAATCTTGCCATAGGCTAGTCCATGTATTTTTCTATTAGGGCGTCGTCAATTCTCTTAAGCTCTGATTTTGGAATTATCTTTAGAAGTTCCCAACCTAAGTTAAGAGTCTCTTCGATTGACCTATTTGTGTAATAACCTTGGTTGATGTATTTTTCTTCAAAGGCCTTGGCAAATTCTGCAAAGGCTAGGTCTGCATCTGATAAAGCAGAGTCGCCTAGAATCTTTTGAAGCTCTCTAGCGTCCACACCTGATGCGTAGGCAGCGTAGATTTGGTTCATGGTATCTGCATGGTCTTCACGGGTCTTGCCCTTGCCTATACCCTTATCCTTAAGCCTTGATAAGGATGGAAGGATAGAAACTGGTGGAGCTATACCTTGGTTATAAAGGCCACGGTCTAGGATAATTTGTCCTTCTGTGATATAGCCTGTCAAATCTGGGATTGGGTGGGTAATGTCGTCTTCTGGCATTGATAAAATAGGAATCTGGGTAATAGTTCCTGGTTTGCCACGAAGCTTACCTGCCCTTTCATAGATTGTAGAAAGGTCTGTATATAAATATCCTGGATAACCACGTCTGCCTGGTACTTCCTTACGGGCTGCAGATACTTCACGAAGGGCCTCTGCGTAGTTGGTCATGTCTGTCATGATTACAAGCACTTGCATGTCCTTTTCAAAGGCTAGGTATTCTGCACAAGTAAGGGCCATTTTAGGTGTTGAAAGACGTTCGATAGCTGGGTCGTCAGCAAGGTTCATAAAGAGTACTGAACGGTCGATAGCACCTGTTTTCTTAAAGTCATCCATAAAGAATTGGGCTTCTTCGAAGGTGATACCGATAGCTGCAAAGACTACCGCAAAACCTTCATCATCTCCTAATACCTTAGCTTGTCTGGCGATTTGGGCTGCTACTTGGTTGTGTGGCAGACCGTTTCCAGAAAAGATTGGAAGTTTTTGGCCCCTTACAAGGGTGTTTAGGCCGTCTATGGTTGAAATACCTGTTTGGATAAATTCTGATGGGTAGTCTCTTGATACTGGGTTAATTGCAGTACCATTAACATCTCTCTTATCTTCAGGAATTATTTCAGGACCATCATCTATAACTTCACCTAGGCCGTTAAAGGCACGGCCTATCATGTCTTCGCTTACAGCAAGTTCTAGAGGTCTTCCCAAAAATCTTACTGATGTAGATTCAAGGTTGATACCTGTTGATCCTTCAAATAGCTGAACCATGGCACGGTCTTTATTGATTTCTATAACCCTGCCCCTTCTATGCTCGCCTGTTTGAAGTTTAATATCTACTAATTCTTCGAAGTTTACTCCCTCAACGCCTTCTACAAGCATAAGAGGGCCAACTACTTCTGTTACTGTTTTATATTCTTTTAACATCCGTCTATGCCTCCTTTATTAGCTTGCTAATTGCTGAGTCGATTTCAGATCTGATTTCATCAAATCTTTCCTTGTTGTCTTCGCTAATTAGTTTTAGTCTTGAGATTGATTCGTTAACGTCAAGGCCTTCGATTTGTTTGATTTCAACACCTTTTGATAGGGCTTCTAGGCACTTATCATAGTTATAAAGAATGATGCCTAGCATCTTATCTTGCTTAGCCAAAGAGCAGTAGGTATCCACATCGTGGAAGGCGTTTTGTTGGAGGTAGTCCTCTCTGATAGATTTAGTTACATTTAATTTTAACTTATCATCATCAGATAGGGCATCACGTCCTACAAGCCTTACTACTTCTAATAGACCTGATTCTTGTTGTAATAAACTCATGGCACGTTTTCTCATAGTTGAGAATTCTTCGTCAACATTTCCATCTATAAACTTATCCATCTTATCTTGGTATAAGGAATAAGAGTTTAACCAGTTGATAGCTGGGAAGTGCCTTTGGTAAGAAAGGTCGTAATCAAGTCCCCAGAAGACCTTAACAATACGTAAGGTAGCTTGGGTAACTGGCTCTGACATATCTCCACCTGGAGGAGATACGGCTCCTATTACTGAAAGGGTACCAATATCTTCCCTATTTCCTAAGACCCTAACCTTACCGGCTCTTTCGTAAAAGTCTGCAACACGGCTGGCAAGATAGGCTGGATAACCTTCATCACCTGGCATCTCTTCCAAACGTCCACTCATCTCACGAAGGGCTTCTGCCCATCTAGATGTAGAGTCGGCCATCATAGCTACGTTATAGCCCATGTCCCTGTAGTATTCTGCAAGGGTAATACCTGTGTAGATTGATGCTTCCCTGGCTGCTACTGGCATGTTTGATGTATTTGCTATTAGGACTGTACGTTTCATGATTGATTCACCAGTTTTTGGGTCAACTAGTTCTGGGAATTCATTTAGTACGTCTGTCATCTCGTTACCACGCTCACCACAACCAACGTAGATTACTATGTCAGCGTCAGCGTACTTTGCTATTTGGTGTTGGACAACGGTCTTACCTGAACCAAATGGTCCTGGGATTGCTGCTGTACCGCCCTTGGCAACTGGGAAGAAGGTATCAATTACCCTTTGACCTGTAATTAGGGGTTCGTTAGGGTCGATTTTTTCCTTGATTGGTCTTCCTTGCCTTACTGGCCAGTACTGGATCATATTTATTTCTTTATCGCCATCTTCAGTTTCTACGACAGCAATGGTGTCAGCTACTGTAAATTCGCCAGCTTTTATATCTTTTAATTTGCCGCTTATTCCGTAAGGCACCATAACCTTGTGGGTAATAACTGTGGTTTCTTCTACAGTTCCTAGGATATCTCCTGCAACTACATCGTCTCCGACCTTTGCAAGAGGTTCAAAATCCCAAAGTTTTTCCCTGTCTAGGGCTGGTGCTGTTACTCCTTTTTCTAGGAAATTTCCTGCAAGCATTTCAAGTTTTTCAAGTGGTCTTTGGATACCATCGTACATTCTCTCGAGCATACCAGGTCCAAGCTCTACTGATAGAGGTCTTCCTGTTGACCTAACCTCATCGCCAGGGCCTATACCAGTTGTCTCTTCGTATACTTGGATACTTGCGACATCTCCCCTCATCTCTATTATTTCACCGATGAGCTTATCCTTTGATACCTCAACCACGTCATAGATATTAGCATCGGTTAGGCCTTCTGCCTCTATTAGTGGTCCAGATACTTTAGTAATTTTACCTATATTCAAATTAAGCTCCTTTAATTTAGAATGTTGGCTCCGACTGCCTTTTCAACCGAGCGGTTGATATCAGCAAGGCCAATACCCATTGATCCCTTATTGGATGGGATTAGGATGATGGCTGGAGTCATAGATTCTCTGTATTTATCTATAGTTTCCTGAACAAGCTGGGCCATTGCTTCGGTTATAAAAATTACACCGTAGTCTTCGCTGGCAAGCTTGTCTATTAGTTTACTTGCGTCTTTTTCGTCAATGGCTGTAAAGGCGTCAATTCCAATGGCTTTAAAAGCTAAAATCGAATCCTTATCGCCAATTACTCCAATTTTATACATAAGTTTCTCTTAACCTTTCCCTAGTAAAGTCTTTTGGAAGTGAATTTAACTTAGAGATAAAGATTATCCTTAGGTTTTTAATCTCTTGCTCCTTGGCAATCAAAAATCCTAACAAAACTTCTGGGCCATAGGTCATAGACTTGGCGTTTTTTGCAAAGTCCATAAAATGATCGTCGATGGCCTTTTCTAGGTCAAGAAGATTTTCCGAATCCTTTTTATCCCTATCTAGGCTTTTCTTAAGATATGAATTTACCTTAAGGCTTGAAGTCTTAGAAACAATCTCATTTACATCCATGCTTATCATAGCAAGGACGTCATTCTTATCGAGATTTCCGCCTTCTATTAGGGAATTTTTCAAATGATCAAAATCAAGTTTTTGACCCCTTATTCTTAAAAGGGTCTTGATATTGACAAGGTCTATCGCTTCTTTTGTGTAGGCAAGGAGTGATTCTATCCCAGTTGCCTTAGCAAGGGCGAGTTCTCTTTCATAATAGGACTTATCTAGAGATATGTCTATCATGGCTGGGTTTTCGCTTTCCCTATAAGCTTTGAGTGCCTTTTGGGCATAGGCGAGGTAAATTTCCCTGTCTTCTTTTTTCCCAACAGAGGCAAGGCTTACTTCCCCATCTGCAGACTTCAATAATTCCCTTTTTATAAAGGCTGTGTCTACATTTGCCATAGGCGAATAGATTTTTGAAAAATCTTCTTCTTGGATAATTTCTTTTACTAAAAGTTTTAGGTTATGAAAATTATATTTTTCGATTAGGTACTGACTGATATTTTTATCAGGAGTCACCTCGGCTATTTTTTCATAGACCTTTACTAATTCCTTATTTAGGATTTTTTCGTACTCTTCATCCCTATCAAGTTCTGATATTGCGCTGGCATAGGATGAGTCGTTTAGAGCATTTAACACTTCGCTTAAACTTTCATAGTCATTTAGTCTTTCAAGGTCACGGGCCTTAAGCAGATCATCTTCATAAATCCTGGTGGACGTAGAAGCTGCTATGAAGTTTTCTCTTTTCATATTTCTTCCTTAGTAAAAAGTGCGTCAGATATTATTTTTTTGATTTGGTCTTTTTCATAATCAATTATTGATGAAAAAGAATTGTCATAGGTGACATTGCCGTCTTTTATTATAAAACCATCATCTGTGGTCTCGTTTGAAATCTTAAGTCCCTTTAGGTCGTCTGAATTAAAGACAGATGCCATTCCTTCTTTGAGGATGATTTCTGCATTTGATTCCGGGAAGCCCTCAAGCCTTTTAAGAACAAATCTTTTATAGGATGCCTCATCTAGGTTTTTAAGTTCAGTTAAAACCTTATCTAAAACTTGGTTTATAAGGTCGTTTTTTGCTCCTATTTTTATATCACGGGCCTTACGAGATGAAGAAAGCTCTTCGTTTGTAAGGGTTGTTGCAGCTTCTTTTTCTGCTTTTTCCATGATTACTTTTGCCTCTTCGCTTGCCTTTTTCTTGGCTTCATCAGTGATTTCCTTGGCCTCGGACCTTGCCTGATCTAATATCTGATTTTTTTCTTCTTCTGCTTTGTTTTTTATAGATTCTAATATTAAATCAAGATTATTCATAATCTTATCCTAATATTATGCTCTTAGAACTAGAAGTAATGAAATAACTAGGGCTAGGATTGCATAAAGCTCAACCATTACTGCGTATACAACGCCCTTGATAAATTCGTCTTCTTTTTTAGCTAGGATGTTGATACCTGCTACTGCTACCTTAGCTTGAGCGATTGCTGATGTATAGCCTGCTATAGCTATTGGTAGGGCTGCCATAAAGAAGTATAGACCTTTTGCAAAGTCAACATTGCCGTCAAGTCTTAGCATTATAAAGAATGCAATAACGAAGCCGTAAAGACCTTGGGTACCTGGTAGTAGTTGTAGTACTAGGGCCTTACCAAATTTTTCTGGTTGTTCTACTGTAAGTGCTGCTGCTGCCTCACCTGCCATACCTGTTCCCTTAGCTGAACCTGATCCTGGTAAAAATGTAGCTATTGCCATTCCAAGTACTGCTAGTATAATTCCGCCATTTTCAATAAAAAAGTTACTCATTATTTCCTCCTTTTATTAATGATAATCTTTTTAGTATCTTCTAACATTTCTCTAAATTTAACTCCACCGCCTTCGTAGAACTTGTTAAACATTTCTACGTAAATTAATCTTAGGCCGTGAACGTATGCTGATAAGTATGATAGGAACATATTAAAGATTTGGAAAACCACAAAGATAATTATTCCGCCCAAGAGGCCGAAAAATCCTGCTCCTCCTACCATTTTTACAATAACATTTACTGCGTAGGCTACAAAGCCGCCTGATAAAACAAGGGCCATAAGTCTTAGGAAGGATACAAAGTCTCCTATCCAAGATGTAAGTCCGTAGACATTATAAAAACCAGATCCAAGTCTGCCGCCGATTGTCTTGGCATCCCTACCTGAAAATAAGAGGATACCAACCATACCAGCTGCCATTACATAAAGGCCGATTTTTGATTTACTATAAACATAATATCCAATTCCTCCAAGGAAAAGATATGTAAATAGTGAATCATATATAGCATCTAGTGGCCTGTTGTTTTTAAGGTTAATTACAATTGTCATTCCCACACTTACCATGAGGGCTACAGTACCAATGGCAAAACTCATGCCGATTAGGGTGTAGACATCTTTTTGGGTATCAATCCAGCCAAATGGCACTTCGATTATGCCACCAAAGACTGAACCAAACAAGATTCCAAAGAAACAAGCTGAAAGGGAAATAGCCAAAAATAGCTTGACCATTTTTTCGCTAGACTTTGGAAAATCTTTTAGCTTAAGCATGGCGATTGTTCCAATTACTCCTAAGAGTCCATAGCCTAAGTCGCCAATCATAAACCCGGTAAATATTGTATAAAATATTGCTACAAGTAGGGATGGGTCTATTTCGTTATATCTTGGTAGGGCGTAGGTTTCTACTACCGACTCAAAAGGTTCTACTACAGAATTGTTATCTAGGATAATTGGCACGTCTGGGTCATCAAGGTCGGCTTTTCTTATATCAAGTAGATATTCTTCACCAAGGACACTTGTAAGGTCCTTTTTGAAAGTCTCCGCCATATCTGATGGAACATAGCCTTCGATTACGTCCATCGACTTGGTTTTTAAGAAGTTTTCAACGCTTGCCTCCTTTTTCTTTTCATTTTCAAGAAAAGATTCATAAAGGTAGAAGTCGTCCATATACTTACTAAAACCGCCAATTTCCTCTTCTAATTTGCTGATATCGTTTTTATATTTTTTAGAATTAGCTTTTAATTTTTCAAGCTCTTCTCCCACAGGTCCTTCCGCCTTTATCCTTATCCTGGTAAAGCCAAATTCTCTGAGGATTTCACTAAATTCTTCTTTTTCGTCAAGGGAAGCAATACCTACTATAAAACTAATCTTATCTCTTTCGCTTAGTTTATAAACTAGGGATTTTTCCAAATGCTTTTCTACAAGTTCTTTTCTAAGGCTATCGTAGAATTGACTTGAAATTGAGCCAGTTTCTACAAAGACCCTTTCTGATTCGTAGAGGTCATTGATATTTAGATTTACTTCCTTCCATGGACTTAAATCCTCTATCCTTGTATCATTGGCCTGTTTTTTATCAACCAGACCTTCCCTTTCTTTAACTAATTTTAATAACTTATCATAAATAAGGTTAAAATCAAAATTCTCTGACTGTCTATAGACATTTTCTATATCAAGTCTTTTAAGCTCCTTAGGCAAATCTTCTTTTGAATACTTCCTTGCAGTTTCTACTGCATATTTAAGCTTATCCTGCTTTTCTTCTATAGAATTGAGGACTGCTGAGTTTTCAACCTCTTTAAGATAGGATTCGTCTTCTTTTAATTTTAGATCATTAAAATGCACATAGTTAAAATTTTGAAGAATGTTAAGTAGACTAGATCGCTTGTCATTGAAACTAAGCAAGCTAAACTTATCCATCTTAACTATTGCCATTATTTACAATCCTTTCTACAAGCGAATCTACAGTCTTTGATAGATCAGCCAAATCTCTTTTTTTGATCTCGCTAGACGCCTCACTTGCTTTTTCTAACACCGGTTTACTTTCTTCAAGGGCCTTGGCTTTGGCATCCTCAACTAGTTTTTTAGCCTTATTTTTGGCTCTGTCAATCTCTTCCTTATAAGATTCATTAGCCTTAATCTTGGCTTCTTCAACTAGCTTTCGGGCTTCTTCCTTGGCCAAATCAAGCTCACGGGCTGCCGATTCTTCGGCTTTTTTCACTTGATTTAAAATGTCATCAGTCATAATTCACCCCCTAATGCTAATTAAATTATATCATATTTTTACCCAAAACGGGTATAGTCTAGACAAAATAAGACTGATATTTTAAAATTTAGAGGAAAATTTATGAAAAAAATCTTGTTAATCGCCTTATTTGCCATATTTGCAGTAGGATGTGATAAAAAAGAAGAAAATACAAAAGAGACCTATCCCCTTGCTGAGCTAGGCGAATTTAGTAAAGACGATAGTCTCCTCACTGGCCAAAGGCTAATCGCCTATCCAAGCTCGGTTAAAAATGACACTTACACAAAAAAAAATTTAGAAAATTTAGACTACAATAAAGAAGTAAGGCTAGGAGATATATTTTTCAGGATACCCGACAGGTGCCAAATCTTTAAAAAAGACGACACTTATTTTGTGGACTTCCCCCTCGATTTATCCTATAAGGTCCTTCTTAGTTTTAAATCTGTCGAGGAAAATACCGACCTAATGGATTTAGCAGAAAAAATCATTTGGGATGAAAAACTCAAAGACAAAATAATTTCCAAACCAATAAAAAATTCTTTTACAGGCCTTGATAGCCTATATTTTTTAACAAAGGACCAAGAATATTCCTATACTCACTTTTTTATAAAGTCCTCAAACACAACTGTATATTTCGTAATAAAAGAAGATAGGCCAAACCTTGGTGGGAAAATCATGGCCGATATCCTAATGACAGCCTACACCTCTGGAGACGATCCTTACGAAGTTAGCAAATCTTTTGCCGACTACAAGGATAAGCTTACTGTTTTTGCAACCAAGGAGGAAAAATTTGCAGGCCTTGAGATTAAAATCCCAGAAAATTTCGACCTCCAACAAGAAGGCGATGGTTTTAAATATTTCCTAGCTAGAGAAAACAACGAAGCTATTGGAGCCATCCTCATGAAAGAAGACAGAGTCGATGGGAATCTTTACGACGCCTATGACCTAAACTCAGGAGACCTAATCTACCCAACCTGTTTGTTAAATATGGGCAAGGTTAGCCTTGACGGTGGCATCTTAGAAGGGGAAATCAGACTCTACATGAAGGAAAACACCCTGACAGGAAAAAAGTTTGTCATAAAAAGAAAAAATACCTATCTCACAATTATAGTTGTAGGCCCAATCGCCAACAAGTCCCTCGCCATTTCCATGGCCGACTCAATAAAAGAATCGATTAAAAAATGATGTTTCACATGAAACATTCGCTAAAAAAATAAAAAACTACAAGACCTAATTATTTTAGATTTTAAAATATTTTTGCAATTTAAAAACCAGAGCATTTTACCGCTCTGGTTTTTATTTTATAGGTCGTCTTCAATTATAGATGATTTAGAATAAGCAGTTACTTTTGCTTCGAAAAAGTCAGTCTTAACTGCGTTTGGATCTGAATACTCATCTACCCATTTCATTGATTGAGGAATTTCTGTATATCCCTCAAAGAGTGGCTCAAATCCAAGGCCCTTAGCACGAAGGTTACCTAGGTATTTGATATAATCTTCAATCATACTTGTAGAAAGTCCTGGTATATTATCACCAATAGCGTACTTGCCCCATTCGATTTCTTGGCGAACGCCTTCTTTTAGCATTTCCCTATAAATGTGGGTTGCTTCTGGTGTGAAAAGGTCTGGTCTTTCCTTTTTAAGGTCGTTGATAAGTGACCTAAATAGCCATAAGTGGGTGTTTTCGTCCCTGTTGATGTATCTGATTTCTTGAACAGTGCCTGGCATCTTGCCATTTCTTCCTAAGTTATAGAAGAAAGAGAATCCTGAGTAGAAATAGATTCCTTCAAGGATATAATTTGCAATTAGGGCCTTTACAAATTGGTATTCATTATCCCTTTCCAAAAATTCGTTGTATTGTTCACCGATGAATTCATTACGTCTTAGAAGGTGGTCGTCTTCCTTCCAGAGGTATAAAATCCTTGTTCTTTCTTCTGGCGAACAAATTGTATCAAGGATGTATGAATAAGACTGTGAGTGGATTGACTCTTGGTAGGTCTGAATTGACAGACAAAGATTAATCTCATTTGCAGTTACATAGGTTTGTAAGTTTGGCAAATTGGCTGTTTGAATAGAGTCTAGATAGGTCAAAAAGGAAATGATCATATCATAGGCTCTTTTTTCGTGTTGGTCAAGATTCCTATAATCTTTTATATCTTGGTTTAAATTTACTTCTTCTGGAATCCAGAAATTGTTCATAGCCTGTCTATACCAATCGGATGTCCAGGTGTATTTAAGATTGTTAAAGTCATTTAGGTTTGTGGTATTACCTTGGATAATCTTCCTCTTAGCAAGATCAATATCCCCATTTTCATTAAAAATACCACGTTTTTCGACTTCTTTTCTTTTACTTTCTTCCATATTTACCTCCTAGGAAATAATATTTAAAACAACCGATGAAACTATTGACAAAATAATGCTTGCAAAAATCAAGCTGAACAAGTGGGAATCAATATGAGCTCCCTCAACAAATTTAAAAGCCAAATACAAAACAAAGGCCGAAATCACCAAGGAAAATAAACCCAAGGTTAAAATGGTAATAGGAAAAGCAAAGAACCTAAGAATAGGCTCAACCACCTTTTGAAATATGGTCAAAATCCCCGCTGTGATAAGAAGAGCTGAAGACTTATCAAAAGAAATATGACTAATAAATTTGCTCATCAAAAATAATGAAATAGCATTAGCTATAAATAAAACTAACAAAACATTCCTCCTTTTATTAATTAAAGATTTTTTTCTACGTCTATTCAAAATAAACTCCTTTCCATCCAAGATGGAGTATTTTCTTCTTATAAATCATTATACCAGATATTTATGTTTTTTAATTGTTGATCCGAAATTAACTGTATCTTATAATTGTTCCAGGTCATTTACATGACCACTCCGTATCTGGGGGAACCCCAAGGGGGCTTTCCGCATGCCCCCTCATCGGGTTCCCCCAGACCCCCTTTCCGTTTCACCCCCAGGCGGCCCCTATGGCGGGGAGCAAATAAGGTAGATTCCCTCCGGAATCTTTTTTCGGTAAGATTTACGTCTTCGTTTTGGTCTTTGTTTTTTCTAACGTTTTAAAATCCCAAGCCTCCTAAAAATTGCAATCTCGTCTGACTTGTGCTTTTTATTTGAAAATTAGTTCGCAGTATTTATTATTTTTTATATTCGTAAAGAGCTGTCAGTGCAATTTTCTTCACGGATACTTGGGATTTTAAAATACTTGGTCTTGAGTTTTTAACTCTTCGTTTTAGGATGCATATACCATCTAGCAATGTTTGGCAAGAGCCAAACGAGCCCAACAAAATCTGGAACTTCGAGACCAATTCTCTTTTTTACCGAGCAAAGATTTCTAATAGAAAGCCCCGTTAAGAAAACTGATTGTTTGAGGCGTAGCCGAGTTGTCAGTTTTTAGGGGCTTGAATATTAGAAATCTCTTGGTAAATACACCAACTAAAACAAGGACGTTCTCTCTACACAAAAAAGCTTGCGATTAGCAAGCTTCTAATCTCGCACTCCGCTTAAGGAGCAGTTAGGGGTGTAGCGTAAGGGGGTCTTAGGGGGAACCAGTGAGGGGGCATCTGCCGCCCCCTTGGGTTCCCCCTATGAACGGAGGGGTCATGTTAATGACCGAAATTATATAAAATAGAATAACTTATCTTGGATAAAAGAAAAAAATACTTTATCTTGGATAAAAAAATAGAGGGCTTTTGGGAGCCCCCATAAAAAATACCCCCAAAAGGGGTTTTAGGGGAATATCCCCTAAAATATATTTATCTTGGATAAATCCTATGCGGAGCAAGTATCACACTCTTCTACCTCAAGTGATTTGCCTCTTACGTAGTAAATGCTCTTCACTCCTGCTTCCCATGCTGTTAGGTAAACATTTAAAATCTGTCTCATGGTGTATTCGGTGGTGATGTAGATATTTACTGATTGGGCTTGGTCAAGGTGCCTTTGTCTTATTCCTGCCATGCGCATTGAGATATTTTGGTCTATATCGTGGGCATTTTCGTAAAGCCAGAAGGTCTTTGTGGTTAGTCCTGGTGCCACTCTTGGGACTATGGCTCCCTTCTTTTCTTCTAAGAAATATCGGCTCATGATTGGGTCTACTCCTGCTGATGTGCCTGAGATTATGGATGTTGATCCTGTTGGAGCTATTGCCATTAGATAGCCATTTCTTAGGCCGTATTTTTTAACATCTGCGGCAAGTTTTTCCCATCTTTCTGAAGTGTAATCCCTATCTGTGAAATAGCTGCCTTTCTGCCAGTCACTTCCTTCAAATACTTTATAAGATCCCTTATCTTTGGCGATTTCTACACTTTCCTTTATGGCGTAATAATTTATATCTTCATAAACCCTGTCAACAAAAGCTGCATGAGCTTTTTCGTCTGACCATCTGATGTCATTTTTAACAAGCATGTGGTGGTAACCGCTGGTGCCAAGGCCAATTGCCCTGTATTTTTTGTTGGTTACTTCCGCATATGGGGTTGGGTAATAGTTTAGATCAATAACATTATCAAGTGCCCTTACAACTGTTCTTACAGTTTCTTCAAGCTCACTTTCATTGTTCACATCAAGTTTACCAAGAGTTAGGCTTGCTAAGTTACATTCAACAAAGTCGCCTGGTCTTGTTTTATTAACTATAACTATGTCCCCGTCTTCTGTAGTTATTTCTGTTGAAGCAGTTTCTGATGGACTCATGTTTTGGGCAATCTCTGTGCAGAGGTTTGATGAATAAATCATGCCCATGTGTTTGTTTGGGTTGGCTTTATTTACCAAGTCTCTATTGAAAATGAATGGTGTTCCAGTTTCTGACCAAGACTTGATCAAAAGCCTTACCATGTCCTTAATTGGCATGACCCTTCTAGAAATTTCCTTATCGGCAACTAATTTTTTGTAAAATTCTTCAAATTCATCTCCGTAGGTATCTTCGATGGCTTTGCCGTATTTTTTAACAACCTCGTGTGGGTCGAACATGTACCAGTCGCCTTCCATATTTTCTCTAACTTGCTTCCAGAATAAATCTGGCACGCAAACACCTGGGAAGACGTCGTGGGCCTTCATCCTGTCATCACCGTTGTTGGTCCTTAGGGCCAAAAACTCTGGCATATCCTTATGCCAAATGTCAAGATAAACAGCCACAGCTCCTTGGCGAACGCCGAGCTGATCAACAGCCACTGCTGTGTCGTTGGCAAGTCTTATCCAACGGATAACCCCGCCTGCAACTCCCTCAAAACCACGAATATCAGAACCATTTGCCCTAACTTTTCCAAAATACATGCCCATGCCGCCGCCATGTTTAGAAACTTCGGCAAAGTTGGTGATGGACCTGTAAATTCCCTTTAGAGTATCTGGAACAGTTTCTATAAAGCATGAAGAAAGCTGGTTAAATGGCTTTCTAGCGTTGGTCATGGTTGGTGTTGCCATGGTTGCCTTTAGAGTTGACAATATATCGTAAAGTCTTTTTGCGAAGCCTACCCTGTTTTTTTCTGGAATTGCTAAGTGCATAGCGATTCCCATAAACATCTCTTGGACTCTTTCCAAGATGCGTCCTTCGTAATTGGTTATTAGATATCTTTTTCTCAATAGATCTAGGCCTGAATAGGTGAAAATGTCATCTCTCTTATGGTCTAGGTATTTTTCTAATTCATCTATATCTTCTGATGAATAATTTTCAAGAATATAGGCCCCGTAGAGTTCTTTTTCTGTCAAAAACTTTATCTTTGACTTAAAGTCGTAAATCTCGTAGCGTTCTTCCTCTTCTCTTATTTCTAGATTTATCTTGTAGGCTAGAAATCTTGCTGCGATTATTTCCCAATCTGGGGCTTCCTTGCTTGTTAGCTCGCTTGCAGCACGGATTACAGCGTCTAGGACTTCCTTGTCATTCATTTCTGGCTTGGTGAAGGATTCAAACTTGAAATAAAGTGACTCTATAGGATACCTTTGGCTATCAAATTCTCTTTGGACCTTGGAAATTATCTCCATTAGGTCCTTGTCAGATACATAAGTGCTAAAATCAGAAATTACCTTCCTATCCATGTTGTGCTTGGCACGGTAGAGGATAAAGGATTTAACTTCCCTATAATAATTTTCATCAATAAGGTTAAGTTCAACCAAGTCTTGAACTTCTTCAACTGTCACAGTGTGGTCAGCTGGTAATTTTTCCTCGATTGTCCTTACAATTTTTTGGGCAATGTATTCAAGTTTTTCATCGGTAATTGTAGAATCAACCGACTTAAATGCCTTGAATAAGGCTCTCTTGATTTTTTCTAATTCAAAATCAACTTTTGACCCGTCTCTTTTAATAATCTTCATTCATAACTCCAAACTTACTACTAGATGTAGTGGTATTTTATCGAAATCTATATCTATCATACCTTATATAGGGGCTAGTGCGAAATCTAGACAAAAAAAGCACAAAGGCTTTCAAAGCTTATCTTTGTGCTGTTTTTTCTAAAAATTTTGGTTTTTTAAAAGTATATTTGCTAACAAAAACAAATTTACCTAAAATCTACCCCGTATAAATCTCTAAAGGCATCTTCCTTTACAACAGCTGTGTCGACAAAAAAGTCGATTAGGCCTTGTTTTTTTGGTGTAAAAATCGGAAGAAGATAGACCAACATGATGGTATTTTGGATAAACCTGCCGGCTATTTCCCTGATTAGGATTTGACCAAGGTCAAGCTTATCTGATGTAAGACTTACAACCCTAATTCCTGTAATCATCTTGCCTAGGCTTTGGCCCTTGGTGACAAGGCTTGCTAGGGTGAAATATCCCAGTGTTACAGCCCAGCTAAGAATATCTGTCATGGCAAAACCATAAAAACTTAATTCAGGGTCAAGGCCAATAATGCCTGTAATTATTTTATTTAATCCACCAACTACCATCATATCAATTATGAAGGCAATAGCTCGTGTTCCAAATGATGCGTAGGCGTGGGCGTAATTTCTTTCTTTAAATTCTTCCTTATTTATTAAAACTTCTCTATTTTCCATAAGCTCCCCCATATAGGTACATAGGGCTTAGGGTATTTTTGTCCATAAATTCCTTGATGATAGCAAGATCAGATGCTCCTTGCCTATAGTCTTTAGCTTTTTGGAAAAATGACATTAGGGAAGGTTGAAGACTTGATGCGGAAACTACGACTGGGTCTGTTAGCTTATTTTCTTTTGTCATATCTTCAATAGCCATATCTAGGTCCCCAATTTTATCAACAAGGCCATTTGCTAGGGCTTGAGACCCGTCATATACCCTTCCGTCTGCGATTTTTTTAACATCTGCTTCGGACATGCCCCTGCCATCGGCAACTATTTTTACAAATCTCTTGTAGGCAGAATTTACAAGATCTTGGAAGTATTTTCTTTCTTCATCTGTTAGGTTTCTACCTTGGCTACCAGCGTCTTTCATCTTGCCAGAGGTGATATTTTGTTCCTTGATTCCGTATTTTTCAAAAAGTCCTTGGAGCGAATACATCTGCATGATTACACCAATTGATCCTGTTAGGGTTTCATTTGAGGCATAAATCCTATCTGTAGGTGCTGATACATAATAACCTCCAGACGCAGCCATCTCTCTCATAACAGAATAAACTGGGATATTTTTTGCCTTTAAATTTTTAATTTCCTTGGCAATTTGTTCTGACACATAAACAGAACCACCTGGTGAATTTACAGATAAGATGACTCCCTTAACAGCTGGGTCTTCTCCAGCCGCCTTTAAGTCACTAATTACAAAATCGCTAGCTGATCCTGATTGGATGACTCCACTTAGGTCAACAACTTTTATTTTTTCCTTTATGTTGGTACCGCTTAAAACTTCTTCGTCTACTAGGGCTTGTTTGCCAAGCTTGTTAAGATAAGACATGCCAATCTCTTCTTTTTTATCCTTGTTAAATCCTGATAGACTTGATCCAAGTAGAATTACTAGGGCAAGGCCCACAGCTATCCACCTTTTTGCGTTGTTTTTCATAAAAACTCCTTTATTTTTCTCTTTTAACTTCTAATATTATACCCGAAAAAAATCAAGACTTAATTAAGATGATTGCATTTTCATAAGCCAATCAGTACAATGAATATGCATTACAATTATCGTTAACACTCGATTACATTGTTATGTATAGGTCCATTTGGACCTATTTACATAAAAAAGATTAAGCTGTATTTTTATATGGCTTAATTATTTTTTATTATTTTTCAAAAAAAGGAGTATTTTATGGAAAATTCAAGTAAAAAACTCTACGATATCATAGAAAATTTACTAAAAGAAAAAGTAGTTTTAGCCTTTTCTGGCGGAGTCGATTCTGCCTTACTCTTAAAAATCGCAACTTCCTTAAGAAAAGATGAAAACGATGTAGTCGCTATGTTTTTTAAGGCTCCATCATCTACAGAAGAGGACCTCGTTAATGCCAAAAACTTGGCAGAAGAAATGGGAGTAAAACTTTTCATAAAGGATGTGGATATCTTTGTTGATGACCACATAGTTAACAATTCAAAAGACAGGTGCTACCATTGCAAAAGCCACCTTTTTAAACAAGCTATAAAATTAAAGGACGATCTCGGTTACGGTTATGTCATAGACGGGACCAACACCGATGACCACAAGGTTTATAGGCCAGGACTCATGGCCCTAAGAGACCTTGGAGTTGTAAGTCCCTTAAATATGGCAGGTTTTTCTAAACAAATGGTAAGAGACCTTGCGGATGAGCTTAATATAAGCGTTGCCAAAAGGCCATCAGCCCCATGTCTTTTAACTAGGTTTCCTTACGGTACAAAGATTACCCCAGCGAAACTAGACAGACTTGAAAAAGCAGAAGCTTTTATAAGGGACCTAGGTTTTATCAAATTCAGGGTTAGAGATCACTCAAATATAGCGAGGATCGAGCTAATGCCAGAGGACTTTATGGCCTTTATTGAAAAAAGAGACCAAGTTATAAAGGAATTTAAAAATCTTGGCTTTTCCTATATTACTCTCGACCTAGAAGGTTTTAGGTCAGGGTCAATGGATGAGGGCCTAAGTGAAGAAGAAAAGAAAAAGTGGGTCTTATAATGGATAAAAAAACCTTAATCAAACAAATAAAAGAAGGGACAATCTCTGAAGAGGCCGCCCTTAAAATCCTTGAAGACAAGGGATATGCAGATGTAGGTGAAAACGCTAAAATCGACTTCTCAAGGAGGGAAAGACGTGGTTTTCCAGAAGCAATTTATTGTGCATCAAAAGATGACAAAAGCCTTATAGAAATTTTTAAGGCCTTTTACGAAAGAAAAGAATCAGTAATCGGCACTAGGGCAAGCAAAAGACAATACGAAATTGTAAAAGAAGTCATCCCTGAAGTGGAATACTCAGACCTTGCCCAAATTATTAGCCTTGACTACTCCAAAGAAAGCGACAAGATTGGCGAAATCGCCATTGTCTCTGCCGGCACATCAGATCTTCCTATTAGCCTTGAAGCTGAAATCACAGCTAGGTTTTTGGGAGCAAAGGTGAAAGCCTACAGGGATGTGGGAGTCGCAGGAGTCCACAGGCTCTTAGATAAGACAGAAGAAATCAAAAAAGCAAATGTAATTATAGCCATAGCAGGCATGGAAGCTGCTCTTGCAACAGTTCTTGCAGGTCTTGTTGATAAGCCAATCATAGCTGTGCCAACATCAGTCGGCTACGGGGCAAATCTTGGGGGCATCACAGCCCTTCTATCAATGATAAACTCCTGTGCCGAAGGCGTAAGCGTGGTTAATATCGACAACGGATACGGTGCCGCCTACCAAGCCTGCCAGATAAATAAGCTAATAGCGAAAGGAAGCAAATAATGGACCTATATTTTGAAATGTACTCAGGAATCGCTGGTGACATGACCATAGGGGCTCTTTTAGACCTCGGTGCAAGCAAGGAAAAATTAGTAGAAGGAATCAAATCTCTCGGCCTTACAGACTACGACCTAGTTTTTGAAAGAGTAAAGAAAAATGGGATAGACGCCTATAACTTTGACGTAATCCTAGCAGGTCACGACCACGACCATCACCACGATCACCACGACCATGAAGACGACCACTGTCATTGCCATGAACACACTCATGAAGATGGCCATACTCACTCTCATGAACATTGTCATGACCATGACCACCATGACCATGACGACGACCACGATCACGATCACGAACATTGTCACGAACATACACACGAAGATGGTCTCACTCATTCTCATGAACATTCTCACGACCATGACCACCATCATCACCACGACCATGCTCACAGAAACCTAGACGATATTAAAAAGATAATCAATTCATCAGACCTCAACGAAAATGTCAAGAGAAACGCACTTGGGATTTTTGACATCATTGGCGATGCAGAAGCCAAGGCCCACGGCATCGACAAGTCCGAGGTCCACTTCCACGAAGTAGGCGCCATAGATTCTATTATAGACATTGTCGGCACTTGCATTTGCCTAGATGACCTAGGTGTGGAAAATATTTATTTCTCAGACCTCTATGAAGGATTTGGCTACCAAATGTGCGCTCATGGCCCAATGCCAATACCTGTACCTGCTGTAGCCAATATCCTAGCAGATTCTGAAATTAATCTTAACTTCATCGGAGAAGAAGGCGAGCACATCACTCCAACCGGAGCTGCAATCGTCAAATACTTCTATAAAAAAGCTCCAGAAAGTTTTAAAATCAAAAAAATCGGCCTAGGTGCTGGCAACAAGGACTTCGAAAAGTCAACCAATATCCTAAGAGTAATTGAAATTACAGGAGATAAAAAAAAAGCCTAATCTTAGCTGAAACTAATATTGACGACTCCACAGGAGAAGTCCTAGGCTTTGTGATGGACGAACTAATGAAGGTCGCAAGAGATTGTTTCTATAGCCCGATTTATATGAAAAAAAATCGCCCTGCCTATAAATTATCAGTCCTTTGCGATAAGGACAAGTTGGAAGATGTAGAAGACATTATCTTTTCAAACACTAGCTCAATTGGTATTAGAAAAATCGAAGTAGAAAGATCTGTTCTCGAAAGAAAGATAATAAATATAGATTATGAAGGTCTAAGGCTTTCTTACAAAAAGGTTTTTCACAAGGATAAATCCTATGTATATCCTGAATACGAGTCTGCAAAAGACTTGGCAGCACAAAATTCTTTATCGATCAAAGAAGCGTTCGATAAAATGAAATTAATTTACGGAGGAAATTGTGAAAAAAATTAATTTAAGAAAATTAGCACTAACTTTAATCTTTATCTTGACCCTAACATCATGTGGGGGAGCAGATAAGAAAGAAAATCTTACAAAAGAAGAAGCAAAGACAGAAGAAGTACAAGAAACAAATGAAAAAAGTAAAGAAGAAGCCGAGGAAGGGAAACTAATATTTGAAGACGTCCTTGGTCGCACTATAGAGCTTGACAAGCCACTAGAGAAAGTCATTATCCAAGGTTCTGGTTCAGGTGGCCCATTCATGCAAATGATGTACCTAGATAAGGATAATTTCTACAAAAAAATTGCAGCCATGGATGACGGTCTACGCCAAAATAGGAATGACCTTTACCAAAGGCTTGTGGAAAAAATTCCAGAACTAGAAGACCTAAGAAGGGTTACAAACTTCACTGACAATGACTTTTCTATAGAAGACCTCTTGTCAATAGATGCTGACGGCATCATTGCTCCAGTATCCTACAAGGCCCAGCTAGATACAATTGAGGATAAGCTAGACCTACCAGTTATATACGTTGACTACCATAGCCAAGACCTTGAGAAACACCTTAAATCAACAGAAGTTATTTCAAAGGCAACAGGTCTTGATAAAAACTTTGACAAACTCTATAACTTCTACAAGGAAAAGAGGGAATTTATCCTAGATGCCCTCAAAGATGTTGAAAACAAACCAAATGTCTACCTAGAATGTGGCCAAGACGGCGAAGTCAAATATGGTAACGCCTACGGCAATGTTATGATGTGGGGCAAAATTGTTAATGACTGCGGCGGTCACAACATAGCAGGCGATGTCCTCGAAGATAAACAAGCTAACCCTATTTCTGAAGAATTTGTCCTAAGTCAGGACCCAGACATCATAGTTCTTACTGGATCTCAATGGGTAAATAAACCAGATGCTCTAAGAATGGGCTATGACGTAACAAAGGAAGAAGTAGAAGAAAAAATCAAAAAATATAATGAAAGAAAGGGTTGGTCAAGTCTTAAAGCTATGAAAGATAAGGAAGTATTTGCTATAGGCCACAACGTTGCCCGTGATATGTCTGACTTTTATTCTTACGAAGCCCTAGCCAAGGCCTTCCACCCAGACTTATTTAAAGACCTTGATCCAGATAAAGACATGGAAGAATTCTATAAAGAATTTATGCCAATAGATTATTCTGGATGCTGGTATACTAAGTATGAATAAAAATAAGAAAATTTTTCTCCTCATTCTCCTAGCTCTGGCTATCTCTATAATAGATTTATTTATAGGTGTAGGTCAGCTTGGGGTTGGGGATTTGGCACACTTAACCGACCTACAAAAAACAATTCTTTTTAAGATAAGGATTCCTGAAATGACAACAGCCCTTATCTTGGGAATGATTTTGGGGCTTTCTGGTGCTTGTATGCAAACCATCCTTGATAACCCGCTTGCAAGTCCCTTCACCCTCGGTGTTTCATCTGCAGCAGGCTTCGGGGCCAGTCTCTTCCTCTTAATGGGAATTTCTATCAACTTTATAGCGATAGGAGCAATAGGATTTTCCTTAATAGCTATAATCTTTGTCTACCTCATCTCGAGGAGAAATTTTGCCCACACAAGCTCGATGATTCTCGCAGGTATAGCAGTTAAGTTTTTCTTTGACTCCTTAACAAGCTTGATGCAATATGTTTCTACAGATGAAACCCTATCATCTATTGTATTTTGGCTTTTTGGTTCAGTTTCAAATACCAAACCAAGACAAATTATAATCCTACTAGTATCCTTCCTAGTGGCCTTTATCATTATCATCAAAGATAGTCACAAGCTAACCACCCTAAGGTTTGGAGAAGACAGGGCAAGAAGTCTTGGCGTTGACGTTAAGGGGCTTAAGGTAAGGACCTTTATGATTGTTTCAATCCTATCTTCAATTGGAGTTAGTTTTGCAGGAGTCATTGGTTTTGTAGGCGTAATCGCCCCTCACCTTGCTAGAAAAATCCTAGGCGAAGATCAAAGATACTATATAGTAGGTTCAACCCTCATAGGAGCAGGCCTCTTGGTTATATCCTCAGCCCTATCAAAAATGATAAAGCCAGGCACCATCCTTCCAATTGGTATAATTGCAAGTTTGATTGGCCTACCACTCATCTTTATATTCTTCTTTGGAGGTAGAAATGATTAAGGCAAAAAATCTTTCAATCTCCTATGACAGGAAAATAATAGATGACATTTCCTTTATTGTTGACGCTGGTAAGGTTAATATCCTAATGGGTAGGAATGGTTCAGGGAAATCAACCATCCTTAATGCCATATCTGGAATCAAAAAATTTGATGGAGAAATTATAACTGACGGCAAGGTTTCCTACCTCAACCAAAATATAAACTCCAAAATAAGATTTACCGTATTTGAAACTATCTTGTTAGGCAAGGTAGCGGACCTATCCCTAAGAATTACAGAAGAAGACGTAAGGGATGTTGAAGAAATCATAGATTTACTAAATATCCATGAATACAGAAACAAATATATAAATAGGCTCTCAGGTGGCGAGGTTCAAAAAGTTTTCATAGGTCAGGCCCTAGTAGCAAGACCAAAAATCCTCCTCCTAGACGAACCAGTAAGTGCCTTGGACTTAAAAAATCAATACGAAATAATGAGAATAATCAGAGACTTAACCTACAAACTCAAACTCACTACACTAATAAGTCTCCACCAAATAGCCCTAATCGAAAAATTTGCCGACAATATTATCCTAATTAATAATAAAAAAATCTACAGGCAAGGTCCATCCAAGGAAGTTATGGACGAAAAAATGTTCATGGACATATTTGATATGGAAACCGACATCAGGGACTTTGATGGTAATAGGCACATATATTTCAAATAAAAATTCCTCCCAACTAATAAAGTGACCCCACAAAGTTGGACCTAATACCAGAGTTAGAACTAAACTAGCTCTGGTATTTCTTTGTTCTTTCCTA